>JBEGQB010000038.1:0-10843 GCA_041181165.1 Actinomycetota bacterium | reverse complement strand
CGCCGAAGGCGGGGGAGGGCGTCCGGGAGACACCGACGGTCTCGGAGTGTCGGGTCTCGATTGTTGGGCGTTTCACGACTTCGCTCGACTCTCGGGTCTGGTTCCTCTGGTGGGCATCACCGGCGGGTATTGCTTCGCCGGGAACGCGGCGATCCTCGGTTGCTGTGATGTCGTGATCGCCCTCGAAGGATCGAACATCGGAATGGGCGGGCCGGCGATGATCGAAGGTGGAGGTCTCGGAGTGGTGGCACCGACCGAGATCGGCCCCCTCGATGTGCAGAGGACAAACGGTGTGGTGGATCTGGTTGCGCGAGACGATGCCGATGCCGTTCGACTGGCAAAGAAGTACCTCTCGTATTTCCAAGGGTCGGCACCCGACTGGGCTGCGCCCATGCAGGACGCTCTTCGAGATGTCGTTCCGCTGAACCGCAAGAAGGCCTACGACGTTCGTCGCGTCCTCGATGGCCTCTTCGACGTGGATTCGGTTCTTGAACTCCGACGAGACTTCGGGGTCGGCATGATCACTGCGCTCGCTCGGCTCGAAGGCAAGCCGGTCGGTGTCGTCGCCAACAACCCCAACCACCTCGCCGGGGCCATCGACAGCGCAGGGGCCGACAAAGCGGCACGCTTTCTTCAGTTGTGCGACACCTTCGACCTTCCGATCGTGACTTTGGTGGACACACCAGGGATGATGGTCGGCCCGGAGGTCGAGGAGACGGCGCTCGTCAGACACTGCAGCCGACTCTTCGTGACCGGAGTGAACGTCGAAGTGCCGCTGGTATCGGTCATTCTGCGCAAGGCGTATGGTCTCGGCGCCCAGGCGATGATGGGTGGTTCCACCAAGGCACCTCTGGCCTGCGTCGCCTGGCCGACCGGCGAGTTCGGGGGAATGGGTCTCGAAGGTGCTGTCCGCCTCGGCTATCGAGCCGAATTGGCGGGGATCGCCGATCCAGCCGACAGAGAGAAGGCCTTTCAAAGCATGGTCGACCGCATGTACGAGCACGGCAAGGCGGTGTCGGTGGCTTCACACTTCGAGATCGACGACGTCATCGATCCGGCGGCCACACGTCAATGGATCAGTGCCATCGTTTCGTCGTGGGTCAAGCCCCACCGGGTCGGCAAGAAGCGCCCGAACATCGACACCTGGTAGAAGGAACCGTTCAGCGGAGGCGCGTGTTCAATTCGTCGACGTTGTCGTGCAGGATGCGACGCCGGTCGGAGTCATCGAAGGCTTTCAACTCCGGAAGGTAGTCAAGAGGCGAGGGCATGCCCTCGATGTGCGGCCAATCCGATCCGAAGAGAACCCGGTTGGCCCCCATGAGGTCCACGACTTCGGAGACGTCGTCCTCCCAGAAGGGATTGATCCACCAGTGGCGGCGAAAAGTTTCCACCGGATCGTCACTGAAGTATCCGGGCATCTTCTTGGCCGTCGAAGTGAGCTTCAGACACGCATCACGCAGGAATCCCGAGCCGTTCTCGACACTTGCCATACGTAGCCGAGGAAATCGGTCGAAGATCTTCTCGAAGACCGAGGTCAGAATGAAGTCCTGCGCCGCTCGCTCGATGGCGAAGCTCTTGATGGAGGGCTTCCACCCACCCGAGGTGAATTGGGCCGAGAACGAATCATTGGCGTACCCGTGACTCGAATATCCGCTGTCCCCGGCATGGATCACAACGGTGATACCAGCTTCGTGAGCGCAGGCCCAGAAGGGATCGAAGTGGGAGTCGAAGGGGTTCTTGATTCCTGATGCAGTGTGCACTGCAGCCGGACGCATCACCACCACCCGGGCTCCCTTGCTGATCGCCCACTCGAGTTCCGAGACCGCCCAGTCGACTTCAGCAAGAGAGATGTACGGCCCGGCGAAAATGCGACCCTGGTAGTCGAAGCCCCAGTCCTCGAGGAGCCAGCGGTTGAAGGCTTGAAAGGTAGTGCTCACCGCTTCTGGATCGTGCTTGAGCAGTTCCTCGTAGAGCATGCCCAGAGTGGGAAAGAGCCAAATTCGGCCCACACCCTGTCGATCCATGGTGCGAAGGCGTTCGTCTCGATCTCGATACTCGGGTCGGATCGGCTCGCGCTTGGAGAGGAACTCGAGCGGGTTCTTCCCGTCGGGGTTTCCCCGGAAGTAGTCGTGCATCGCGCCGGCCGGCGCGATCGGATCGAAAGTCGGGTTCGTCACGACGCGACTCACGCGCCCGCCCACCACCTGGTAGCGCCGACCTTCGATTTCAGCCCATTGGACGCAACGGGGACCCTGCTTGGGGTCGAGGTGGCGAGTGAAGGCATCGAGCGCTTCGTAGTAGTGGTTGTCGCAGTCGAACGGGAGGTAG
Source organism: Actinomycetota bacterium (assembly GCA_041181165.1). Taxonomy (GTDB): domain Bacteria; phylum Actinomycetota; class Acidimicrobiia; order Acidimicrobiales; family Ilumatobacteraceae; genus Casp-actino8. Next base: position 8,515 of record JBEGQB010000038.1, on the reverse strand, counting down.
TCGAGATCAGCGGACATGTGAGCATGGTACGCCCACGATGACCGGACGCGTAGCGTTGGGCCGGTGGAAGGGGAGAATCAGGTCGACCACGTGGTGGTTGTGCTGTTGGACAGCCTGAACCGTCACTTGCTCGGCGCGTACGGTTCGACCGAATTCGACACACCGAATCTCGATGCCTTCGCGCAGCGGTCGGTCGTGTTCGACCGGCATCACGCGGGGTCGTTGCCTTGTATGCCCGCCCGACACGACCTGCTCGTCGGAGCACTGGACTTTCCTTGGCGTCCCTGGGGGTCGATCGAGATCTGGGAGGACGCTCTCACGCGGGATCTTCGTCGCCAGGGTGTCACGACCATGTTGGTGTCCGATCATCCCCACCTCTTCGAGGTGGGCGGTGAGAACTATCACACCGACTTCACCGCCTGGGAATACGTGCGCGGTCATGAGAACGATCCTTGGCGAACTGTGGAGGACTCGTCGTGGGCGGGAAGTCCGGCCCTACCGGTGGAGCGTCATCCTCGGGCCCACTTCCACTACGACACTTCCCGCACCTGGTTCCGCGACGAAGAGGAGTTTCCCGGACCGTCCACCATGCGTGCCGCAGCCGCTTGGATACGCGCCAATGCCGGGCACCATGCGAAGTCGTTCCTGTTGATCGACGAATTCGATCCGCACGAACCTTTCGACACCCCCGAACCATGGGCATCTCGTTATCGAACGAATCCCGACGATCCTTGGTTGATCTGGCCACCTTATGCAGTCGATGCTTTGAAGGGTGGTCACCTCTCGGAGTCGGAGGCTCGTGCCCTTCGCGCGGCATACGGCGCGAAGTTGTCGATGATCGACCACTGGTTCGGCGAAGTCGTTTCAGCGGTCGACGCGAGTCCCATTGCCGAGTCGACTGCGGTGATCGTCTGCACTGATCACGGGCACTACCTCGGGGAACGAGATGTATGGGGCAAACCCGGCTATCCGATTCACGACCCGCTCGGTCACATACCGCTCATGATCCGCTGGCCCGGAGTTCCACCCCGTCGCTCGACTCGTCTCACCACGACTGTCGACATCCACGCCACGATTTGTGAAGTTTTCGGCGCCACGCCGGAGCACAGGGTTCACGGCCGATCGTTGGTCCCGGTGGTGAAGAACGATGCCAAAGTTCGTGAAGTTGCACTCTCCGGCTACTGGGGGCGTGAAGTACTGCTCGTGGCTGAAGACTTCACCTACACCCGGGGCTCGGTGGGATCACCCTTCCCGCTGTCGATGTGGTCGAACCGCTGGAGCACCATGCCGATACACGCACGGCCGGATGTGAGGTTGCCACGCCCGGATGCACGAGCACATCTCGACCTCATGCCTGGTTCGAACGTCCCGGTCATCCGGCAGCCATTCGTGGAGGGAGACTTTCTTCCTTTCTGGGCCTATGGAGGTCTGGTCGACCAGAACATCTTGTACGACCGCTGTACGGACCCTGATCAGCAGCGGAACCTCTCGGGTTCTATTGCACACGCAGATCTGGAACGTCGAGCCATCGACATGTTGACTGCCGAACTTCGTTCGATCGAGGCCCCAGACGACCTCATCGTCCGGCTGGGGCTCGGCTAATACTCGGCCAGGTCATGGCCGTTTCGTCAGAGACAGATGTCGTAGGGCCGTACGGGCACTCGGGGAAGTTCGCGGCCAGTGGCGTTCCGGATGGCGTTGGCGATGGCGGGAGTGACCGAGATGCACGGAGGCTCGCCCACACCCTTGGCCCCGAGCGGGGACTTCGGCTCGAACTCTTCCACGAACACCATGTCGACGACCGGCGCGTCGAGGAAGGTCGGAAGTAGGTAGTCGGTGAAGCTCGGATTGCGCACGCGACCATCCTTCACCACGATTTCCTCCATCACGGCCAACCCGAGTCCTTGCGCGATGCCACCTTCCACCTGACCGACACAATTGGTCGGGTTGAGGACGCGGCCGACGTCCTGGGCCGTTGCGACCTGAACGACCTTGACGAGGCCAAGTTCGGTGTCGACATCGACAACGGCGCGGTGAGCCACGAAAGCAAATGCCACGTGACAATTCCCTTGACCGTTCTCGTCGAGGTCTTCGGTCTCCTGATGGTGGTATTCCCTCGTCTCGTCGATTCGCTTTCCGCGCGCCGCCTGGCTGACGTCCACGCGGAATGAGCCGTCGGAATCGACAATGTCCGTACCGTCGATCGTCAATCTCGATCGGACGAGACCGTGCTCGACCGCCACCGCATCGAGAAGAGCATCCCGGGCCGCTCGACAAGCTGCGTCGACGGCGCCCCCACTCATCCAGGTCTGGCGGCTGGCCGACGAGGAACCTGCCGAACCGACCTGGGTGTCGATCGTGTCGAGAAGAACGTCGTCCACACCGAGAACGGTCCGTGCGATCTGTTGAGCCAGGGCAACGAAACCTTGACCGACCTCGGCAGTGGCGAATTTCAGGGTGACCACGCCGTCATCGATACGGCATCGCGCCGTCGAATAATCGTCGAAACCTTCGCTGTACATGAGGTTCTTGATGCTGACGCCCCAACCGACGCCTCGCTTGATGTGCCGGCGATCAGCCGTTCGTCCACTTCCTCCCGGAAGATCGAGGACATCGGGTTCGTCGCCCATGTCGGGCGGTAGCGGGATGGAAGCCGTCTCCCGAATGCACTGGGCGACCGGAGCCACACTGTCGACCACCTGCCCGGTGATGAGTCGGTCCCCGGTCTGCATGGCGTTCTTCAGACGGATCTCGACAGGATCGATGCCACAGGCAGCAGCAAGGCGATCCATTTGGCTCTCGTGAGCGAAACAAGCCTGAACGACACCGAAACCGCGCATGGCTCCGCACGGTGGGTTGTTGGTCCGTAATGCCCATCCGTCGACGACTGCGTTCTCGCACCTGTAGGGACCCTGAGTATGTGTGATCGCGTTGATCAGAACGGCCGGGGAGGTGCTGCAATAGGCCCCACCATCGAAGACCATTCTCGATTCGACCTTGACGAGTCGACCATCGCGTGAGGCGTGATGACGCATCCAGATCGTCGCCGGATGCCTGTGGACGTGGCCGTAGAACGACTCTTCGCGACCGTAGGCGATTCGTACCGGGCGCGAAGTTCGTAGCGCGAGGAGACAGGTGTGTACTTGAAGACTGATGTCCTCTCGGGCACCAAAAGCTCCACCGACTCCGCCCAGAACCAGACGCACCTTGTCCTCGGGCAAGTTCAGGCAGGCGGCGATCTGTTTGCGATCCTCGTGTAGCCACTGCGTGGCGATGTACAGCTCGACACCTGCTCCACCCGGGTCGGGAATGGCCAGCGCGGCTTCGAGGCCGAGGAAGGCTTGATCCTGCATCCCGACTTCGTAAATGCCTTCCACGACCACGTCTCCGACGACATCGGGGTCGCCCGACACGATGCGTTGATGGCGAAAGACGTTGCCCTCCGGGTGGATTGAGGGCGCAGAGCCGTCGATGCACCGTTCGGGGTCGAGAACCGGTTCGAGAATCTCGTATTCGACACGAATGGCGGCCAGAGCCCGTTTGCAGGTTTCGGGATGGTCGGCGGCGACGGCGGCGATGGGCTCACCCGCGTAGCGAACGGTGTCACCAACCCGAGCAAAGACCGGCTGGTCCTGCATGATGAGGCCGTACGTGGACTTTCCCGGAACATCTTCGGCGGTGATGACGGTTTCGACCCCGGAGATCTTCCACGCCGCCGTGGTGTCGATCCTCAGGATTCGAGCGTGCGGATGAGGACTGCGAAGCGTTGCTCCCCACAGCAGGTTCTCTGCCCACATGTCGCTGCTGAAGGCGAATCCTCCTTGAACCTTGGCGACACCATCGGGTCGAGACGCGCTCGTTCCCAGTGTTCCGTGTCGCGGGGGAGAGAGCGTCGATGTGGTGTTCATTTCGTCTTCCTCTCCACAGCAACCTTCTGAACGGCTTCGAGAATGCGGCCGTAGCCGGTGCACCGACAGATGTTTCCGGAAAGCGCCTCGCGAATCTGGTGTTCGGATGGATTCGGGTTCGATTCGAGGAGATGGTGGACGGCGACGATGAAACCGGGGGTACAGAAGCCGCACTGCACGCCACCGCAATCCAAGAAAGCCTGTTGAACGTCGCTGAGGTGCCCGTTCTCACCGAGTCCTTCGACGGTCACGATCTTCGAGCCGACGGCCGATGCGGCCAGGACGAGGCACGAACACACCGCCTTGCCGTCGATGACGACGGTGCAACTTCCGCACTCACCTTGCTCGCAGGCACCTTTGGCGCCGGGGAGGCCAGCTCGCTCACGAAGCACGTACAAGAGACTCTCGCCGATCCACGAGTCCTTGATATCCACCGCACGTCCATTGACGTCGAGGGAGTAGTTCTCGTTTCCGATGTCGGGTGTGGTGCTCATTGGTAAGACCTTTCGAGGAGGCGACGAGCCAGTACTCCGACGGCGTGCCGCCGGTAATCGGCGGTCGAGCGGTGATCGTCGATGGGTTTCGACGCCGCCGCAACCTTCCGACCGAATTCCAGCACGATTTCGGTTAGGGGAGGAAGAGTCGATCCGAGATCAGCCGATTCCGCCAACCAATGTTCGGCCTCCTCGCAGCGAATGATCGTCGGACCGACTGCGCCGAGTGCAATTCGCACCCGACCGGCGAACGTGTCGCGCACGAGGCAGGCCGAAGCGGTGGCGATGACCATTGCATTTCGAGTCCCGACCTTGGCATAACCCTGCCATCCGGATACGCGTGGAATGTCGACCGAATGAACGAACTCTCCCGGGCCAAGGCAGTTGCGCTTGACCCCGATCATGAACTCCGAGAAGGGCACCGTGCGGAGAGTTCCGTTACCTCGAATGTTGATCGAGGCTTCCAAGGCGGAAAGCACCGGCAATCCGTCTCCGGCGGGCGAACAGGTTCCTAGATTGCCGCCGAGTGTTCCGGCCGACCGGATCTGAGGTGAGCCCACGGTTCGAGCCGCTTCGGCGAGGGCCGGGAGAGTCGCGGCCAGTTCGCCGTGCTCCATCACGCCGTAAGGAACTGCGGCACCGATCGTCACTCGATCGGCAGAGATGTTCCATTCCCGAAGTTCGGCGATCCGACCGACGGAGACCACTGTGGATGGTCGACGATTGTGAAGATTGATCTCGACCATCAGGTCCGTGCCACCACTCAGAATGGTCGCTTGCGGATCGTTCGACAAGATGCTTTCGAGCTGGTCGATGGAGGACGGCATGTGCACGCTCATCTCGGACTCCCGTCCCAGCCGGAAAACGCATCGATCATGGCCTTGACGTCACCGAGTGGATACAGGATCGGGCAGGTGCATCCGTGCTCGATGTAGTGGGCGACCTTGGCTCGCGCTTCCGAAGGGGTTCCGCTGGCCGTGAGCATGTGAACGATCTCATCGGGTACCAACTTGGACGCGGCCAGGACCTGTTCGTGGGTGGCCGGCCAGGTGAGGACTTCACCAACTTTGTCGAGCAGGGACTGAGGCACTCCGGATGCTTTCATGATGTGGGGTTGCTGACCCAAGTACTGCGTGACCATCAGCCTTGCCATGTCGATGGCGGTCTGTCGGTCCTCGTGAACGCTGCACACGACCAGTTGAGGTCGGTCGATGTCATCGAGCGACCGTCCGACTCGGGCTGCCCCCTTGCTCAGGGCCTCGAGCGCCTGATCGTTGTAATCGGGGGAGACCAGATAGTTGAGGACGGCGCCATCGGCGATCTCACCGGTGAGCTCCATCATCTGCATGCCGGTCGCACCGATGTAGATCGGGACCTCCTTCGAGCGACGTTCCTGGTACACGTAATCGAGTTCGACGCCGTCGAGATGGACGTACTCACCGTCGAAGGTGACCGTCTCGTTGTTCAGGAGAGCGCGGACCGTGGTGACGATCTCGCGCATGACTCGTAGGGGCTTGGATCGATCGATGCCCACCTTTCGGGCCAGTGGATCCCACCAGGCACCGATCCCGAGGATGACTCGCCCGGGCGCGAGATCGTCGAGTGTGGAGAACGTGGCGGCCAGGCGCGCCGGATTGCGACTCCAGCAGTCCACGACTCCACTGCCGATCTTGATGCGCTCGGTGACGCTTGCGAAAGCGGCCATCGGCACCGTTGCTTCACGAACCAAGCGGCTTTCTGCTTGCCAGACTGCGTCGAATCCCTTCGATTCTGCATAGCGGGCGAAATCCATTCCCTCCCTGATGCGATGCGCGTCCTGGAGATAAATGGCGACCGGTTGGCTAGTGCTCATGATTGTTCCTCGTTGGTGTCTTCGTGGATCAGGTCAGTCGGTCGAAGAGTTTCCGGGCCGCTTCCGCAGCTTTGGTTCGCACTTCGGGAAGGTCGACAAGGGTGGGAAGTCCGTCTTGCAGAAGGACGGTTCCGTCGGATCGCACGACCTCGATGGGGTGGATACCGGTGGTGTAGGCGACGTGCCAAGAAGAGTCGGCTTGGTCGTACGACCAATAAACGGAATCATCGCGACACTCGGGAACGAGCGAGTACGAGTTGTTCAGCCAGGCCCACGCCATGTCGGGAGTTTGCGTGACATCGTCCGCTCTCATGGCGACGAAGGCCAAGCGAAACTCTTCGAGCATGTCGGCTCCGATCCCGTCGGTTCCGAGCACGACCGGATTGTTGAACCGCGTCGGTTTGGCGTACCCCACTGCGTTGTTCATGTTGCTTCTGGGGTTGTGAGCGATGAATCCCGGAAGTTCTTGTTCGAGACCGACACAGTGCACGAGGAGCCAATCCGGGCGGGCGAGAGCTTCGAGGCGGGCACCAGCCAGAGCGTCATCGGGGCCCTCGGCGACGTGAATGTGGACGCCCACGCCGAGATCGCGAGCAAGTCCGGATGCCGACTCGAGGAGTTCATCCGAGCACGTGAACGCAGCGTGCACTCCGACCATGCCTCGTCCACCAGCACGTAGGAAACGTTCGTTCTCGGCGAGTCCGCGTCGACCGCCGTCGGCTCCATGTCTGTCCGTGACCCCATAGGAACAAACCACTCTGACTCCCACCTCATCACAAGCTTGGGCGATGACGTCGAGGCTGCCCTCAATGGCGTTGGGACTCTCGTGGTGGTCGATGATTCCGGTCGTTCCGGCCATGAGCGCTTCCACTGCTCCCAATTTGGCGGACCAGTAGATCGCATCGAGGTCGAGCGCGGCATCCAGACGCCACCAGATCTGCTCGAGGACGCTTCGAAAGTCGGTCGGTGTGCGCGGCGGGGCCGGCATTCCTCGAGCCAAGGACGAGTAGAGGTGGTGGTGCGCGCACACCATGCCCGAAGTGATCGCCGACACTCAGTCCTCCGAGCCGCCCGGGCGCATCGGTAACGAGGTTCGCCAGACGCCGTCATGGGCGCGTAGTGCGGCAGCGACGGCTCCCGCCGTCGGTACGAGGCCGATCTCACCAACGCCCTTAATGCCGTAGGGGGCGTTGGGTTCGGCGGACTCGACGAGAATGACGTCGATCGGTGGCACATCCTTGGCCCGCAGAATCCCGAGCGCTCGAAGAGTGGTGGGCGTCGGAAAGCCCGTTTCGGGATCGGAGGGAAAGTCCTCGGTGAGCGCGTAACCAAGACCCATGTGCACGCTGCCCTCGATCTGACCGGCACAGAGTGTCGGGTTGACGGCTCGGCCGACGTCGTGTGCCGCGACGACGCGTTCCACCTTGCCGGATTCCGGATCGAGGGTGACCAGTTGAGCGGCGTAACCGAAGGTCGAGTGAATGGTGGGGTTCTCGACCTCACCAAGTTTGTTGGTCCAGTCCACTCGATACTCGCCGACGTGGTCGACACCTTCGGTGCAACCCGCGGTTCGTGCGGCCTCGCAGGCCGCTTTCACCGCACCCGCCCCCATGAGGGTGCCGCGTGAGCCCGTGGTCTGACCGAAACCGAGTTCGCGCGTGGTGTCGACGATGACGCGGATCCGCGCCGGGTCGATTCCCAGCTCTTCGACCGCTACTTGCCGGGCGACCGTGTTGATTCCCTGACCCATCTCCGTCCAGCCGTGGCGAACCTCGACGATGCCATCGGTTCGGAAATGTACGACGGCGCGTGTGACTTCCTTGAAGCCATTCCCGAGCCCGCTGTTCTTCAAACCGAGGCCCAGCCCGGTTGGTTTGCCGCTGGCCACGGATTGGTCGTAGTGGGGCTTGATCTCGTCCAGGCAACGTTCGGCGCCCAGGCATCCGTCGTCCATGATCTGACCGGGTCCCCAGACCATGCCGGGCTTGATGACGTTTCGCTTGCGGATCTCCCAACCGGAAAGTCCAACTCGTTCAGCAAGACGATCGAGGACACCTTCCATCGCGAACTGAGCTTGGTTGGCTCCGAAACCTCTGAACGCGCCGCACACCGGGTTGTTGGTGCGCACGGCAACCGCTTCCACATCGATGCTGGGCAGGTGATACGGACCGGACGCGTGTCCGGCCATTCGCTCGAGAACCTTCATGCCGACGCTGGCATAGGCGCCGCTGTCCCCGATGGCTCGAACCCTGAGCGCAGTC
>JBEGQB010000037.1:0-10975 GCA_041181165.1 Actinomycetota bacterium | reverse complement strand
GTTCTCGGCTCGGGCCAGGCACTCGAGAACATCGAAGCGATGCGCGGATTGCTCGCCCAGAGCGACAACTAGGGCGGCGGGGTCCGATGCCGAGGTACTCGGTCAGTCGCCGGAGAGCCCTGGCGCTTCTCGCGCTGACGTCCATTCTTCTGATCACACTCGATCTGCAGGGCAACGCAGTGGTCGACGGAGTGCGCCGAGTGTTCGGTGCAGTTTTCGCACCGATCCAGGACTCCACGAGGGTCGTGACGCGACCCATCGAGAACGCATGGCGCGGGATCACCGGATACGACGAGCTCTCCAAGGAGAACCAGCGATTGCAGGACGAGATCGACCAGCAGGAGGGCGCGTTCATCGCTGCACTGGCCACCGTTCGCGATGCGCAGGAACTCCTCGCGCTCAACGGCATCGACAACTTGGCCGACATTTCCTCGATCACCGCGCAGGTGGTGGGCGAGGGCCCATCGAACTTCGCTCAGACGATCGAGATCAATCAAGGAAGCAACGACGGGTTGCGAGTCGGCATGCCAGTGGTCAACGCGGCCGGCCTCGTCGGCAAGGTCACCGAGGTATTCGGTGACCGAGCAATCGTGATGCTCGCCACCGACGCGTCGTATGCGGTCCCGGTTCAGGTGATCAACCTCCCCGAGGAGGAAACCACCACGACGAGTTCGACGACCACCTCGACGTCCTCGACGACCTCGACGAGCACGACGACCACGACGACGATTGCTGTGCCGACTGGCGGACCTGGCGTGCCCGCGTCGACCAGCGCGCCACTCGTGTCGACGTCGGGGCCCGCGCTCACGACGGCCGCTCCATCGACTTCAATCGCGTCGGTGATCACCGTCGCGCCGCCATCGACGACTCCGGCTCGTACAACGACCACCGTCGACATCAACGATCTTCCAGCGACCGAAACGGGAGCTTTCCGCGGCCGCGGCGCCGATCGGGCGCCCATCGTGGAGTTCATCGATCAGAGTTCGCGATTCGGCGAGATCAGAGTCGGAGCCGTCATCATCACCGCCGGTGGTTCGAAGAGCCTGGCGCCGCGGGGGATCGTGGTCGGTCGGGTGGTCAAAGTCGTCGAGCGCACCGGAACGTCAGGGGCAATTCTCGAAGTGCGGCTCTCGGCGCGTCTGACGTCGTTGAACTTCGTCCGAGTTCTGCTCTATCAACCGGCGGCGAGTCGCTGATGCTGGACGTCGTCAATCGCCCGATCGTTCGCATCCTTCTGGTCGGGCTCCCCGCACTGGGCCTGCAGACCACCTTCTTGGCCAGCGCGTCCCTCGCCGGCATCGTCGTGCAACTCATGCTGTGCCTGTCGGTGGCCGCAGGTGTGGCCGGCGGATCGGAGCGGGGAGCGGTCACCGGATTCGCTCTCGGCCTCATGTTCGACCTCGTGCTTTCCACGCCACTTGGTCTCACCGCGCTCGTGTACGGATTGGCCGGCTTTCTGGCCGGCTACGTGAACTCGCTCAGCATCAATCATCCGTGGTGGCTGCGATCGGTCGTGGTCGGTAGCACGAGTTTGGTGGTGATGTTCGTGCATCCGGTGCTCGCCACGTGGGTCGGTGTGGATGGCTGGCTCACCACTCGGGTGATCAAAGTGGCGATGATCGTCGGTTTGGCCAATGCGGCGATCGCGCTGGCTGCCGTTCCGACCATGCGATGGGCGCTGGCGATCAAACGGCAGGAACGACTGGCTCCACCACCGGAGATGTACGCATGAGAACCGATCGCCGTCAGTCGCGACTCGGCGTCATCGGCGTGATCGGAGCGCTCCTCTTCTCCGTTTTGGGTCTCCGCATGTGGTTCCTGCAGGTGGTCGACGCGCCTTCTCTCGAGCAAAAAGTGCAGGCCAACAAGACCCGAACTGTCCGATTGCTTCCCGAACGGGGTCGGATCTTCGATCGGGAAGGAAGGATCCTCGCCGACAACGAACGCGTGTTGTCGATCACCATCGACTGGAACGTCATGCGCGATTCGCAGGACCGCGCCGAACTGTTCGCTCGCCTCGCCCCGGTTCTCGACATGTCGTCGACCGAGATGGAGGACCGCTATGCCGGACCAATCGGTGCCGATGGACGTCGGGCCGGTTCGCGATACAGCCCGCTCCTGCCGATGCCGGTGAAGGAGGGCGTCGGCGAGGACGTCGCTCTCTATCTGATCGAGCGCAACGAAGACTTCCCGGGTGTCGACGTGGCGAATGGATGGAATCGCCAGTACCCCTATGCACCGCTCGCCGCACACGTCGTCGGTTACCTCGGGGCCATCACCAAGGAAGAAGCAACGCAGTACCGCGACCTCGGATACGACCTCAACGAGCGTGTCGGACAATTCGGCGTGGAGAAGATCTACGAGCCCTACCTGCGCGGCACGCCGGGCTATGTGAAGTACGAGGTCGATTCACGTGGTGTGATCCTGAGCGAACTCGAACGCGTCGAGCCGATTCCTGGTAACGACCTCCAGTTGGCCCTCGATCTCGACATTCAGCAATACGCCGAGCAAGCCCTCGAGACCCAACTGCGTCTCCGCCGGTTCGTCGAAACATGCCAGGCCAAGGACGAGAACAAACTTCCGGTCAAACCCCAATTCCCCGAATGTCAGAACCTGAAAGCACCGGCTGGTTCGGTCGTCGTGATGAATCACTCGAACGGGGAGATCATCGCCTTGGCGAGTTATCCGACTTTCGACAATCGATGGTTCAACGCCGGCATTTCGGGCGACAAGTTCGCTCAGATCTTCCCCAAGACCGAAGACCCCGACAAGTCGATCCTCGTCAATCGCGCCATCCAGGGCCAGTACAACCTCGGGTCCAGCTTCAAACCTTTCGTCGCCTATGCCGCACTCGATGCCGGACAGTTGCCCGGAGGGGTGGCCTACAAGTACTTCGACCAAGGGTCGTACACGCTGACCAGCATCGACGAGGACACGTGTCAGGTAGTGAAATGCGTCTTCAGAAACGCTTTGTGCGGTGGCGGGAACAGTCCATGTTTCTACGGCGTCGTCACCGTCGAAGACGCCCTGGCAGTCTCCAGTGACACGTTCTTCTACAAGATTGGCGAGCAGATCTTCTCCGAACGAGGGGGACAACCGATTCTTCAGGAAGAGGTGCGCAAGTTCGGTTTCGGATCCAAAACCGGCATCGACCTTCCGTACGAATCAGCCGGACGCGTTCCCGACAAGGATTCCAAACGGCAACTCGTCGAAGACGGTGTGCTCATGGAGGGAGAGAGCCCGAACTACCTCGTGGGAGACAATGTCCAGCTGTCGGTTGGTCAGGGACTTCTCGCCGCGACCCCCATTCAGCTCGCCCAGGCTTACGGGGCGATGGCCAATGGTGGTGCCGTCAACCGACCCCTAGTCGCTCTCGCTCTTCTCGCTCCTGGAACGCCCGACAGTTCGGTGTCGGGCGTGGCCGACCTGTCGCAGTCGGAAGTCGTGTTGAAGTTGAACACCACCAACACCATTCGGACCATCGAGTTCCCGGCTGAATACCGCGACGCGATCGTGCGCGGTCTGCAGCGCGTGATCACCGGTCCGGGCGTCGACAGCGACCGCTACCACGCGACGACCGGCGAGCGACTCTTCGCGAGCTACCCGTACGAAGCGCTTCCGATCGCCGGCAAGACCGGGACGGCTCAGGGTGCGGCGAGTCTTCCATGGAACGACTCGTCAGCATTCGCTGCGTTCAGTCTCGACCCCTTCCAGCCGTACACGGTGTCGGCCTATCTGGAGAAGTCCGGATACGGATCGAAGGCCGCTGCTCCAGTGACCAAGTGCGTCTTCATGGCCCTGGCCGATGCGGTCAAGACACCTCCAGTGGTGCCATCCGACCCACTCGACCTCAACTCCACGATGGTTGCTCCCGACCGCTCGCTGCCGAGCAATCGCTGTCTGGGCGGGGCTGCGTACGGAGGGCGCGACTGATGGGTCTCCCGATTCTCAATCGTCGACCCGACTCCGGACTCGGCAACATCCGTCGTAGCGGTGGTGATCCGAGCCGCAACATCGACTGGACGATGCTCGCCACGGTCGGTCTCCTGGCCATCATCGGTGCCTTCGCCGTGTACAGCGCAACGTTCTGGAAGGTGACCGGCGATCCGTATTGGTTCACCTTGCGCCAAGTTCTCTTCCTGATCGTGGCCGTCGTCGTCGTGGTGGCCGTGATGGCGTTCGATTACACGTTTCTCAACGAGCGGGCATTCTTCCTCTACGGCTGCGCCCTCGTCGCGCTCGTTCTCGTGCTCTCGGTGGGAGCACTACGAGGCGGGGCCCGGCTCTCCTTCGACCTCGGCCCGATCCTCTTCCAGCCGGCCGAATTCGCCAAACCAGCCGTGGTGATCGTTCTCGCCGCGTACTTCTCCGAACTACGTGAGGAGACGGTGTCCTACTCGAAGTTCATCGGTGGTCTCGTTCTCGTCGGGGTGCCGACGGTTCTGATCATCGCTCAGCCCGACCTCGGTTCGGCTTTCGTGATCATCATCGGAGCTCTCGCGATCCTTCTCATGGCGGGAGCGAAGTTGCGGTATCTCGCGCTCATCACGGTGCTCACGGTCATGACGGTGGCTGCTGCAGTGGTTGCCGGCATCGTCGATCGCTATCAGTTGCGACGCATCGAGGCCTTCCTCAACCAGAACTCGAACGACGAAGATCTGAAGAACCTCGTCCTCCAGGTGCGCTTCGCCAAACGTGCCGTTGCCACTGGAGGTTGGTGGGGCAAGGGATATCTGGACAGCCCGCTCACCAACGGCAAGTTCATTCCGGTCCAACAGAGCGACTTCATCTTCTCGGCCATCGCCGAGCAGTTCGGCTTGATCGGGGGAGCGGTGGTCCTCGGACTCTTCGGCCTCCTTTTGTTCCGTATCTGGCGAGTGGCGAACCTGTCCAAGGACCTCTTCGGGACCTACTTGTGCACGGGGATTTTCGGCATCATCCTGTGGCACGTCTTCCAGAACATCGGCATGACGATGGGCATCATGCCGGTGACCGGAGTTCCCCTTCCCTTCGTCAGTTACGGAGGATCTTCGCTCGTTGCATTTGCGATCATGGTCGGTCTCGTCGAGAGCGTCCACATGCGTCGTCTGCGTTGATGACTAGGCTTTCTCTCTCATGACGTCTCTTTGGCCGCGCGTCGAACCGTTGTTGGCCAGAGTTCGTAAGCCGGCGCGCTACATCGGCCTCGAAGACGGCGCGCTGACCCCCGTCCATTCGTCCAGCCGGGTCTCGTGGTTGCTGTCGTACCCCGACGTCTACGAGGTCGGCTTGCCCAATCAGGGTCTGCAGATCCTCTACGAAATCCTGAACGAGCGGGACGACGCTTGTGCCGAACGCGCGTACGCGCCGTGGGTCGATCTCGAATCACTGATGCGCGATCGTGGAATTCCGCTCTTTTCGGTCGACACCCACCGGGCGGCCGGTGATTTCGACGTGATCGCTTTCAACTTGTCGGCCGAGCTCGTCTACACCAACGTCCTCAACATGCTCGATCTCGCGGGCGTGCCGATCCATTCGGCTCGACGTCGGCCGAGCGACCCGCTGGTGGTCATCGGTGGACACGCAGCTTTCAACCCCGAGCCGTTGGCTGACTTCATCGATGTGGCCGTTCTCGGTGAGGGCGAAGAAGTCATCGGTGAGATGACAGAAATCATCGGCGAGTGGAAGAGGAGCGGCCGCACCGAGGGTTCGCGCCAATCGGTGCTGCGGGCACTCGCTGGCGTTCCCGGGGTGTACCTGCCGTCGCTTTACGACGTCGAGTACGAGCGGGAGCGAACGGTGTCGATCACTCCGAGGTTCGCCGATGTCCCGAATCTGGTCACCAAGCGAACCGTTGCCGATCTCGGTCGCTGGGACTATCCCCGCCGGCCTCTCGCCCCACTCACCGAGGTCGTCCACGACCGGTTGGCGGTCGAGGTGTTCCGCGGTTGTACGCGCGGCTGTCGTTTCTGTCAGGCCGGAATGATCACCCGCCCGGTGCGGGAACGTCCCGCTGAGCAGGTCCGCACGATGATCACCGAAGGTCTCCGACGGACCGGATACAACGAAGTGTCGCTCACCTCGCTCTCGACGGCCGACTTCAGCGGCATCGAGCAAGTCGTCTCCGGCATCGTGCCCGACCCCACTGCCTGTGGTGCACCGACGATCAGCCTTCCGTCGCTCCGTGTGGATGCGTTCACCGTCGGCTTGGCGGACAAGGTCTCGAGCGGAAGGCGTAGTGGACTCACGTTTGCTCCCGAGGCGGGGACCTGGCGACTACGCACGGTGATCAACAAACTGATCACCGAGGAAGATCTGTACGGTGCGGTCGAATCGGCCTTCTCGAATGGTTGGTCGAGGGCCAAGTTGTACTTCCTGACCGGGCTACCGACCGAGACCGATGACGACACGCGTGGCATAGCCGAACTTGCCGCTGGATGCGTTCGCATCGGACGCCAACACACCAAACGGGCGAGCGTGACGGTGAGCGTGGGAGGATTCGTCCCCAAGCCGCACACTCCGTTCCAGTGGTTCGGGCAGAACGGCGTGGACGAGCTTCAACGAAAGATCAACCTTCTTCGGGCTTCGGTGGGCAAGGGATCGGGCGTTCAGGTGAAGTGGCACGATCCGCGGGCGTCGCTCGCCGAGGGCTTGGCCAGTCGGGGAGACCGGCGCATGGGCGCGGTGATCGAGCGCGTGTGGCGCGCCGGCGGTGTTTTCCAGGAGTGGTCGGAGTTCTTCGAACTCGAGCGCTGGACCGACGCGATGGCTGCCGAGGGACTGTCGGTGGACTGGTTCGTGACCCGCCATCGAACCGAGGACGAACTCCTGCCGTGGGAGCATCTGAGTGCCGGGTTGCACCGGGATTTCCTGTGGCAGGACTGGCGGTCAGCCCTCGATGAGCACGGCCTACCCGACTGCCGCTGGACTCCGTGTTACGACTGCGGAGTCTGTACCGGCGATGGTCTCGAACACATCGTGGCTTCACCGGTGCCCCCCGCCGGCGGGAGCCAGGGAACCGGACAAGACCTCACCCGCGGTGGAGACGTGCCGGTGAAGGTTCGCTTGTGAAGGTTCGCATCGCCTATTCGAAGCTCGGCAAGGTTCGGTTCCTCGGCCACCTCGACATGGCGCGTTTGTGGGAGCGAGCTTTCCGCAAAGCAGGACTACCGGTCGCAGTATCCACCGGGTTCACGCCGCGGCAGAAGTTGTCCTTCGGGCTGGCCTTGCCGACTGCGGCCGAGTCGCTCGTGGAACTCCTCGAGGTCACTTTCGATTCGACCGAGATCGACACCGCCAGCCTGCCGAATCGCTTGACCCCTTGCCTGCCCGACGGGATCGATGTGGTGGGGGCTGCCCCGGTCGAGGCCGGATCCGTCTCTCTCCAAGAGGACGTGACCGCCACGACGTGGGTTCTGTCGATCGACCACCCTGAACAGGAGCTCCGGAGTCGGATCCTCGACGTCATGGGGGCCGAGAACTGCTGGTTGGAGCGTGAGCGCAAAGGGGAGCGTCGCCGGGACGATGTCCGACCCGGCCTTCTCGGTCTGGAAATCGCCTCGCCAGAGTGTCGAGAATCCCTCCCGAGCGAGTGGAAAGCCGCCACAACCGGCACACTTGTGGAAGCAACGTTGACCACATCGGGTCGGGGTATCCGTCCGACTGAGGTCGTCGAGGTCCTTCTCCCCGGGGTGGAGCCCTGGGATCGCCTCGATCGCGTGCTGAGAACTACCCAATGGATCGAGCGCCCTGAGGCGACGTGCGCACCCTTTGGTGTGCGCATCAGAAAGGAACTGGACAATGAGCGACAGCTCACCGGCCGAGAGCGGAAATAGCGCGTCCGGCGCGCCCCGCAAGAAGCGACGTCGTGGCTCACGAGGTGGTCGAAACCGCTCGCGAGCTCAGGCCCCCAAGGCCGTGTCCGAGGGCCAGCCGGTCATCGGCACGGCCGATGTCGAACTTCCCGAGCGACTGAACGAAGGTCGTCCCACCCCGGAAGCGGCTCCAGACGCCGTGGTCGCCCGACCCAAGATCGGGGACACCCGTCCGGCGCCGCCGTCGGCCAAACCGGCGGTCACCATGCCCGGCGGCACCCGGGCTGGCGGCCCCCGCCCGTCCGGCGGGAGTGCACCGGCCGGTGGTTCGTCCTCGGGCGGTGCTGACGGTCAGAAGAAGAAGCGTCGTCGCGGAGGCCGCTCACGATCCGGTGGCGAGCGACGCCCGACACCGATGGCCACCGAAGCCGATGTGATCGAGCGCCGTCGAGGGCGCGAGCGCAATGGCCGGCCGGTTGGTCGAAACTTCATGTGCGTTCAGGTTCGACCGCACCTCACTCAGGTCGCCGTCCTCGAGGGCCGTTCGCTCATCGAGCACTACGTCAGCCGACCGGCTGACGACATCTCCCAGATCCACGGGAACATCTATGTCGGCAAGGTGCAAAACGTCCTGCCCGGCATGGAAGCGGCATTCGTCGACATCGGGACCCCGAAGAATGCGGTTCTGTACCGCGGAGACGTCCAGTACGACTCGGAGGACATCGTCGACAGTGAGCCGCGGATCGAGCAGATCCTGAAGGCCAAGCAGTTGATCGTGTGCCAGGTCACCAAGAACCCGATCGGGGTGAAAGGTGCGCGACTGACCCAGGAAGTCTCGTTGCCGGGTCGCTTCGTCGTGCTCATCCCGAACTCCAAGACCTACGGAATCTCCAAGCGCCTGCCCGACGACGAACGCAAGCGTTTGCGAAACATCCTCGACCGAGTGAAGCCGGCCGAACATGGTCTGATCGTCCGCACGGCAGCCGAATCGGCGACCGAGCAGGAACTCCGAGCCGATATGAGTCGATTGCTCGACCAGTGGGCGGCCATCGAGGAAAAAGCCCGAAAAGCGACGTCTCCGACCCTCCTGTATCGAGAGCCTCCCCTGGCCGTTCGGGTGATCCGCGAGGAATTCAATTCGGAGTATCGCGGTGTTGCTATCGACGATCGCCAGCTCTATGAGGATCTCCGCTCGTACGTCGAGGCCTTCAATCCCGAACTCGCGGATCGCGTCGAGTATTTCGATCCAGCAGTAGAAGGTCTGCCGATCTTCGAGCGCCACCATGTCCATGAGCAGTTGCACAAAGCGCTCGACCGAAAGGTGTGGTTGCCCTCGGGCGGCTCGCTGATCATCGAGCACACCGAGGCACTCACCGTGATCGACGTGAACACGGGTCGTAACGTCGGAACCTCGAATCTCGAGGCAACCGTGTTCCAGAACAACCTCGAGGCCGCCGAGGAGATCGCCCATCAACTCCGACTGCGTGACATCGGTGGAATCATTGTGATCGACTTCATCGACATGGAGATCAAGGAGAACCGCAAGAAGGTCGTCGAGGCCTTCCGGGCCGCCCTGTCTCGGGACAAGACCCGTACGCAGGTGTTCGACATCTCCGAACTGGGTCTCGTGGAGATGACCCGAAAGAGAATCGGGGAGGGCCTCCTGACCAGTTTCGCCGACCAGTGCCAGGTCTGCCTCGGGCGGGGCGTCATTGTCGACCACGAGCTCTTGAACTGAGTTCCGGCGTTGTTCCCCCACCTCTGGCTCGGTTAGGATTGCCAACCGCTATGTACGCAGTAATCGCAACCGGTGGCAAGCAGGTCCGTGTGGCCCAAGGCCAGCAAGTGCACGTCGAACTCCTGGGAGCCGATCAAGGTGCCACAGTCGACTTCACGCCCGTGCTGGTCGTCGACGGCGACACCGTTCTGTCCACCCCTGACCAATTGGCCAAGGCCAAGGTCTCCGGTCGCATCGTCGGTTCGGCCACTGGTCCGAAGATCGACGGGTTCACGTACAAGCGCCGCACGAACCAGCGCCGCCGGTACGGACACCGTCAGCGCTACCAAGTCGTCGAAATCACTTCGATCGCGAAGGGCTGAGCCATGTCAAAGACCAAGGGTGGCGGATCAACACGCAACGGGCGCGACTCGAACGCGCAGCGTCTTGGGATCAAGGTTTTCTCGGGCACGCAGGTCACCGCAGGAACCATTGTGGTTCGTCAGCGCGGAACCCAATTTCACCCGGGCAAGAACGTGGGCATCGGTGGTGACGACACTTTGTTCGCCTTGGTCGATGGTGCAGTGAAGTTCGGCGAGCGGCGTGGACGCCGCGTCGTCGACATCGTTCCGGCCAGCTGATCGACCGAGCCGCTCGACGGCTCAGATGTCGATACCGCGTGGCAGTCGGTGCAGCGGATAGTCGAGTAGCGCAACGCCCTGGCGACAGGCGAACCGGTCGGTCATCCCGGCGACGTACGCCACCGCCTGTCGGACGGCCTCGATGGAACCCGCACCGACGTCGTCGGGATTCGGGAGCAACCCGGGGTGCTTCGAGTAGTGGTCGACGAGCGAGCGCAGCAGATCGATGACTTGCGAGGCCTGGGTGCGGCTCTCCGGCCGCAGATACACCTGTTCGTAATTGAAGCGGCGGAAGACGGCGAGAGCCTCGGCGACATCGGGTTCCATTCCGATTCGACCGGTCGAGGCGGCAACGCGGATCATCGACGTGATGAACGCACCGAGTTGACGTTGGCGTGAGTCACCACACACCGTGCGGACGAGATACGGGAGATCTTCGGGGCCAACGATGCCGGCCGCCACGGCGTCTTCGAAATCGTGGCACACGTACGCGATTCGATCGGCCCAACTGACGACCTCGCCTTCCGGCGTGGTCGGAGCCGGACGGCTCCACGAATGATTACGGATGCCGTCGGTCGTCTCGAGGCAGAGGTTCAAAGGGGAGAGTGTGACGTCGGCTCCCCAGACGGCGTGATCGAATCCGCCGTCGACATAAGGAGAAAGAGCATCCTCACTCGCGTGGCCGCCGGGGCCGTGGCCGCAATCGTGACCGAGAGCGATGGCCTCGGTCAGTGCGACGTTGAGCCCGAGAGGGCGCGCCACCGACACGGCGACTTGTGCGACCTCGAGAGCATGTGTGAGGCGCGTGCGTTGGTGGTCGTCCG
>JBEGQB010000036.1:0-11096 GCA_041181165.1 Actinomycetota bacterium | reverse complement strand
GCCACCGTCGTAGAGCCATCCATCGCTGCTTCCGCTGGCCATCACGAGAACGACGAAGACCACCATCGCTGCTCCGCCGAGGATCGCCAGCATCCGTGCGACCGCATTCGACACCTCGCGTCCGATCGGAAGCACGAAGGCGAGCAGCGCGCCGACGATGAGTTCCGCAGCCCTCGTGTGGGTGCCGTAGTAGATCAGATCCGCCGAGTCGGTGACCAAACTTGCGACCACACTCGCCGCCAACAAACCGATGAGGGCCACCACCACCGGTCGATGTCGATGCGCCGTCTTCGATCCGAACCAGAGAAGAACGGCCATGAGAACGGGAAACACGAAATAGAACTGCTCTTCGATCGCCAGCGACCAGAAGTGTTGGATCGGCGAGGGTGCGGAGGTGAAGAGGTCCGTGTACGACTGCGAGCCGGTGGCGAATCGCCAGTTGGCCGCGTAGCCCACTCCAGCGAGCAGATCACCCCGTAGTCGTCGCCCATCGAACACCTCGGTGGTCAGACTCATCGTCGCGACGAGCGCCAACGTGGTCAGGGCAGCCGGCATCAGGCGTCGGAATCGGCGACCCCAGAACCTCGGCAACGAGACCCCGTCCTCGGCGTCGTGCTCGCGCAGGATCAATTGCGTGATCAGGTACCCCGACAACGTGAAGAAGAGCGACACTCCGAGAAAGCCGCCGTCGAAGCCGGCGACTTCGAGATGAAATCCCAAGACGGCGAGCACCGCCACCGCCCGCAGGCCGTCGATTCCCGGAACGTAGGGCAATGCCGAACTCCGCTCCTCCCCCACGGATTTCACTCTAATTCCGACGGTCGAATCGTCCCCACGCGCGGCGCACATGACTCACCCGTCGTTCGAACGGCACCTTCGAAGAGGTCCACGACTAAGTTGGCGTCGCCATGGACCTACGCGAGACCGACGAAGAATCCTCTTTTCGAAACGAGGCGCGTACATGGCTCGACGCCAACGTGCCCCGGACTCCCCTGCCGAGCTTCGACACCGAAGTCGGCTTCGCCCGCCATCGCGAATGGGAGAAGAAGTTGTACGACGGTCGCTGGTCGGCGGTGTCATGGCCGGAGAAATACGGAGGACGTGGTGCCGATTACATCAAGTGGTTGATCTTCGAGGAGGAGTACTACCGCTCCGGAGCGCCCGGTCGCGTCAACCAGAACGGAATCTTCCTGCTCGGCCCGACGATCATGGAAGTCGGCACCGAAGTGCAAAAGGAACGATTCCTGCCCACGATGGCGTCGAGCGAAATCGTGTGGGCGCAGGCCTGGAGCGAGCCCAATGCCGGCAGCGACCTCGCCGGTATTCGCAGCAAGGCGACTCGCGACGGAGACTCGTGGATCCTGAACGGTCAGAAGATCTGGGCCAGTCGCGCGGTGTGGGCCGATTGGTGCTTCGGCATCTTCCGCACCGATCCGAACGCCGAGCGCCATCGCGGACTCACGTTCATCCTGTGCCCACTCGATTTGCCCGGCGTCACCGTACGACCGATCGCCCAGCTCGATGGCGACACGGGATTCGCCGAGATCTTCTTCGACGACGTACGCGTACCGGTGGAGAACACCCTGGGCGAGGAGAACAAGGGCTGGAACGTCGCCATGGCCACGGCTGGCTTCGAACGCGGAGTGAGCTTGCGGAGCCCCGCTCGTTTCACCGAGGCCGCCAACCGACTCGTTCATCTGTGGCGCACCTACGGTGATCCATCGGACTCGGCACTCGCCGGCGCGGTGACCGATTGCTGGATGCAGGCGGAGGGCTACCGCCTTCACACTTACCAAACGGTGACCGGAATGCTCGAGGGTCGACCCATCGGTGCCGAAGCCAGCCTGAACAAGATCTTCTGGAGCGAAATGGACGTTCGTATCCACGAAGTCGCGTTGCAGATCCTCGGCCCCGAAGCCGAACGGATGGAAGGGCCCCATGAACGCTGGGTCGACGGGTTTCTCTTCTCGTTGAGCGGACCGATCTACGCCGGCACCAATGAAATTCAGCGAAACATCATCGCCGACCGCGTCCTGCAGTTGCCGAAGGGAATGTGAGATGAAGTTCTCCTTCACCGACGATCAACGCTTGTTCGCCGAAAGCTTGCGCGATCTCCTCGACAACGAATGTCCTACATCGGCTGTTCGACAATCGTGGGACGACCATTCAGGTCATGTGCCCGCACTCTGGAGTCGTCTCGGCGAGATGGGATTGCTCGGACTCCTCGTGCCCGAGAGCCAAGGGGGAATGGGCGGGACTCTCGTCGATGCCGTTCTTCTCTTCCAAGAACTCGGCCGAGCCGGAGTTCCCGGACCGGTCCTCGAACACATGGTCGTGGGCGCGCCGGTCCTGGCCGGAATCGACCGCGGTGTCGTCGATGGCTCCACCGTGACCACGGCCTGGATCGACGGCGGCTCCTATGTACCCCACGCGCACGTCGCTTCGATGATCGTCGCCGATGGCACGTACCTCTCTGGTCATACGTGTGAAGACGCTCACGGTGTCGACGGTGGTCGTCGAATCTTCACGGTGACCGGGGGACGACGAGAGACGATTTCCACCGACATCGATCATCTGCGCGACGCGATGTCGGTGGCGGCCGCCGCCTACCTCATCGGCCTCGGCGAGCGAATGATCGACATCGCAGCCGACTACGCGCGTCAACGTGAGCAGTTCGGCAAGCCGATCGGTTCCTTCCAAGCCGTGAAGCACTTGATGTCGGATGCACTGCTTAAGGTCGAGTTCGCCAAGGCCCCCACGTATCGAGCGGCGTGGAGCCTCAGCAACAACCAGTCCACGGCCGGACGGGACGCCAGCATGGCCAAGGCATTGGCCAGCGAGGCCGCCTATCGAGCCAGCCGAAGTTCGATGCAGGTTCACGGCGGAATCGGCTACACGTGGGAAGCCGACCTTCAACTCTTCATGAAGAAGGCCTGGGCGCTCGGTCGCGCGTATGGAGATCCGGTGTGGCACCGCCGACGCGTCGCCGCGTCGGTCCTCTCCTGATCCTGTTCGTTCTCGACCGACTGCCCGATCGACGTTTCGTCAGTCGGCGAAGGGTGCGCCGCTCACCGGCAGTTCACTGATCGTGATGAAGCCCGATTGGAAGCCGGTCACATCGCTCGTCGCCTCGGCCGTCGACGCGCAATCCTGGGTCTCGTACGCCGATCCGTTCAACGAGGCCACCGGCACCTCGACGGTGCCGCGAATCGACGTTCCGGGAGCACACGAGGGAATGTTGATGTTGGCGAACGAGTCGATCGGTGAGTCGCTGCTGCGGGCGAGCAACTCGACGATGTTCGCTTCGAGCCACGCCAACCCGGCGGCGACTCCGCTCGGAAAGTCGACGACCTCTCCGACGCCTTGGCTGATGGCCACCGACGGAATTCCACGCGCCGCCGCCGCACGTGCCGCGCCGACGGTTCCCGAGATCGGGATGATCTCGCTGCTGTAGTTCTGTCCCGAATTGATTCCCGAGACGACGAGATCGGGAACGAAATCGATTCCGCCGCGATCGATGGCCCACACGATCGTGTCAGCCGGGAAACCGGCCACCGCCTTGGCCGGATATCCGCTCTTGGTGGTCGCATCGGTCACCACGAGGTCTCCATCGGTCGTGCTTCCGCCGGTTCCGCTCTGATTCTCGAGGGGCGCGACCACCGTGACTTCGACGTTCTCGAGAGTGAGGAGGCCTTGCACGATGGCGTCGATGCCGTCGGCCCCCACGCCGTCGTCGTTGGTCACCAGGATCCGAAGTACTTCGGGTTCTTGAACCGGAGCCGTCGAGGCATCCGACGCCGGCGGGATCGAGGTGTCGACCAGCGTGGTGACTGCGGCGGTGTCGACGGCCGAATCACTGGCATCGTCTCCCCCACAGGCGACGAGACCGCTGACCGCCAACAGTCCGACGAACAATGAGCCACGTAGGCGCTTCATCTCTCCCCCTCCATGGGATCACCGGCGAAACTCCAGCGACACCGCGCCACAGGCTAGAACAGAACGGTGACCACCGAAGCCGGACCGCGCGCACCGCTGGCCCCGACCATCGCGGTTGGCATCCTGGCCGGTCTGTTGTCCGGACTCTTCGGTGTCGGTGGCGGAATTCTGGTGGTGCCGGCGTTGATCCTCGTGCTGAAACTCGATCCACGGAGAGCGAGCGGCACATCCCTCGGCGCGGTCCTGCCGATCTCCATCTCCAGCCTTCTCACGTACTGGAGCCACGACAACGTGGACTGGACCATGGCGATGTGGCTGGCCATCGGCGCGGTCATGGGGGCCGTCTATGGAACGAAACTGATCCACGTTCTGCCGCGAAAGACTCTCGGCTATTTGTTCGCCACCGTTCTGTTCGCCACCGCGGTGCGCCTCTACATCCCGACCGACGCCGAAGGAAGAAGCGAGATCCTGTGGGTGGCGGCCGTGGCTCTGATCCTGATCGGATTCGTCACTGGCGTGCTGGCCGGCCTCCTCGGAATCGGTGGCGGAGTCGTGATGGTTCCGGTGATGATCGTGGCCTTCAGCGAACTTCCCGTCGTGGCCAAAGGAACCTCGGCCGCGGTGATCCTGCCCACGTCGATCATCGGCACGTGGCGCAACTCGGTGAGCAACAACATCGACCACCGTGTGGCGACGATCGTCGGCCTGGCCGGCGTACCGACGGCGATCGTCGGTGGAACGATCGCCGACTACATGAGCAAGGACGTTTCGAACGCGCTCTTCGCAACGCTCGTGCTCATCGTTGCCGCGCGGATGATCCGCGACCTGCGTTCGAGCTGAGTCAGCGTCGCGAGGCGACGACGTCGGCGAGCAAATCGAGCATTCGCGGGTCGCTGGTGGCGGGTACGACGATGAATTCGTCGGCACCCTCGGACTCCACCGCGTCGAGCAGATCGAGCAGACGTTGAGGCTCGTTCAGCTTCATCGACTCCGACAGCGATCGCGCGAGTTCGGGGGAGAACACGTGCAAATACTCGGCGGCGAACCGGCGCAGACGCTCGGCGGCATCGGGACCGAGTGCCACGAACGAGCCGGTCACGAGACGCGGCGCTTCGTTTCGTCCGGCTGACGACCACGCGGCTTCGGTGGCTCGGAACAGACGCCCGGCTTCAGCCGCATCACCAAGGAGCGTGAAACCACTCACGCCGACGGCCCACTTCGCGGCGCGCGTCAACGACTTCGGACCCATCGCCGAGGCCATGATCGGCGGTCCACCCACTTGAATGGGCTGCGGGCCGACGCGTTCGCCATCGGCGGCCGCTCCACCGGCCCAGAGTCGCTGCAACTCGGCAACAGCTTCGTCGAGACGGCGATGCCGACCGGCGAAAGGCGAACCGAGAGCGTCGTAGTCCTGTCGACGACCACCCACACCCACCGCGAGTTCGACCCGGCCGCCCGACACGACGTCCATCGAGGCGAGCTCTTTGGCGACCAGCGCCGGCGCGTGCCACGGCAGCACCGCGACGTTCACGAGGATGCGCACCCGCTCGGTGAGTGCGGCGGCCGCCGAACACAAGGTGAATCCATCGAGGTTGTGGAACGTGATCCGCTCGCCAGCCGACACGCTCGAGAACGGTCCGTCATCGATCCCCCGGCACCACGCGAGGAGTCGTTGGCGATCGAGCCCCGTCGCCATCTGCGGGAGGGCCACCCCGACCGTCATACGCCTTCGAGTCGAGACCGTCTCGTTCACTCTGGCTCCCCTTCTGGCTCTTCGGACCGGACCCAACCCACGCCTGGCCACGCACTCATGAATGCCGTGAAATATGCCTCTGACCAGCGTCTGGCCGAATCTGACACACCGTCAGATTCCGATGCTACCCTCGCATCATGCGCGAACTGCCCAAGATCATTTCGGTCGACGATCACGTCACCGAGCCGGCCAATGTCTGGATCGACCGCCTTCCCAAGAAGTACCACGACATCGCTCCACGCGTGCACCGCTTGCCCGTGAAGGAGATGACCTTCATCGGCGGAAAGTTCACGGCGGTCCCCGGTGAGAAAGGTGACTCCGGTCCGCTCGCCGACTGGTGGTTCTACGAAGACCTGCGTCGCCCGCTCACGCGACTCGACACCGCCGTCGGTTTCAACCGCGACGAGGTGATCCTCGCCGGCATCACCTACGACGAAATGCGCCAGGGTTCGTACAAGTTGAAGGACCGGCTCGAGGACATGGACGTCGCCGGTATCGAAGCGTCGCTCTGCTTTCCCACCTTCCCGCGTTTTTGTGGTCAGACCTTCTACGAGGCTCAGGATCGCGAGCTGGCCATGCTCTGTGTCCAGGCGTACAACGACTGGATGGTCGAGGAATGGTGTGGCGAATCCGGTGGCCGGATGCTCCCGTTGTGCATCATCCCCCTCTGGGATCCGGTGGCCGCCGCCGCCGAAGTTCGTCGTAATGCAGCACGTGGAGTGCACGCCGTGTGCTTCAGCGAGATCCCGCCGAACCTCAACCTGCCGAGCATCCACGACAAGGATGGGTTCTGGCTTCCGTTCTTCGAAGCCTGCAACGAGACGGGCACCGTGATCTGCATGCACATCGGATCCGGATCGAAGATGCCGAGCACCTCGCCCGATGCACCGGCCGCCGTCGGCTCCACCCTCACGTTCGCGAACTGCTGTTTCAGCATGGTCGACTGGCTGATGAGCGGTCATTTCACCCAGTTCAAGGATCTGAAGATCGCCTACAGCGAAGGGCAGATCGGCTGGATTCCCTACATCCTCGAGCGCGCCGACACGGTGTGGGAGGAGAACCGGGGCTGGGGTGGCGTCGCCGATCGAGTTCTCGAACCACCGAGCCAGTTGTTCAAGAAGCACGTCTACGGCTGCTACTTCGACGACCCGCACGGACTTCGCTCACTCGTCGAGATCGGCGAAGACAACGTGACCTTCGAATGCGACTATCCGCACTCGGACTCCACGTGGCCGCACACGGCGAAGATCGCCTACGAACAGACACTCGATCTCACCGACGAGCAGGTCTACAAGGTGTTGCGCGGCAATGCCATCAAGATGCTCGGCATCACCCACCTCAAGTAACGCGTGACCACCATCCCCGAAGTCGTTCGGGGCGCAGCCGAGCGCTTCGTCGACAACGAAGCGCTCGTCGACGGCAATCGACGTTGGTCTTTCGCTCATTTGCATACCGACATTCGCGATGCGGCGAGGGCTTTTCTTCACGCCGGACTCCGACCTGGCGATCGCGTTGCGATTTGGGCGCCGAATTCGGCCGAATGGATGATCGGTTGTCTCGGGGCGCAATACGCCGGCGGAATCGTGGTTCCATTGAACACCCGCTTCAAAGGACCCGAAGCGGCTTACGTCCTCGAGAAGAGTGGTGCCCGGTTCCTGCTGACCGTGAACGGATTTCTCGGTCTGGATTTCGTCGACGAGATCCGCCGGGCCATGCCCACGACACCTACCACGATCCTCATCGAGGGAGATTCGGCCGGGACCATCACCTGGTCGATGTTCATCGCGGCTGGCGCCTATGTTCCCGATGCGGAGATCGACGACCGCGCGAGTGCCATCGCCGGTCAAGACTTGTGCGACATCATCTTCACGTCCGGCACGACCGGGCACCCCAAGGGAGTGATGTCCCGCCACGATCAGACCTGTGAGGTGTTCCGTGTCTGGAGTGAAGTCGTCGGACTCACGTCGAACGACCGCTATCTGATCGTCAACCCGTTCTTCCACACCTTTGGTTACAAGGCCGGCTTCCTCGCCTGTCTGCTCACCGGTGCCTGTGCGGTTCCCGAACGCATCTTCGACGTACCAACGGTGCTGCAACGCGTCGCCGATGAAGGAATCAGCACCCTTCCCGGACCACCGACGCTCTACTTGAGCATCCTGAACCACCCTGATCGCGACCGCTTCGATCTGTCGACTCTTCGATTGGCGGTCACCGGTGCCGCCGCCGTTCCCGTCGAGATGATCGAACGCATGCGCAACGAGCTCACCTTCGAAACGATCCTGACCGCCTACGGCCTCACCGAGTCGACCGGTGTGGTCACGATGTGCCGAGCCGACGACGACGCCGACACCATCTCGCACACGAGCGGGCGGGCCATACCCGGTGTCGAGGTCCGGATCATCGATGACAACGGCGCCGACACCGACCACGGAACTCCCGGTGAGATCGTGTGCCGCGGCTACAACGTGATGCCCGGCTACTTCGCCGACCCGGCGGCCACCAGCGCCGCCATCGACGACGATGGCTGGCTGCACACCGGCGACATCGGTGTGATGGACGAACGTGGCTACGTGACAATCACGGATCGCAAGAAGGACATGTTCATCGTGGGTGGATTCAATGCGTACCCGGCCGAGATCGAGAACGCCCTCCTGGCCCATCCGGCCATTGCACAGTCAGCAGTGGTTGGCGTGCCCGACGAGCGGTTGGGTGAGGTCGGCCGGGCGTTCGTGGTTCTGCGCCCCGGCGCACGTCTCGACGAATCCGAGTTGATCGAGTGGTGTCGCTCCCGCATGGCCAATTTCAAGGTCCCCCGCCGCGTCTCGGTGGTGGAGGCGCTCCCGACCAATGCCAGCGGGAAGGTGCTGAAGTTCGAGTTGCGCCAACGTCCCTGACCGCCTCCGACCAGCCCCGATGCCCCGTTCGGTTTCTGACTGGCCGTCAGAAAATTCGGTCACCTGAACTAGGGTGACACCGCTGTTCCGATCCACGGGGGGACTCATGAAGGGAATCGTCTACGACGGCTCGACGACCACACTCGTCGACGGTCTGACCTTGCGCGACCCCGGGCCGCGTGAGGTCGTGGTGCGCATTGCGGCGGCCGGTCTCTGCCATAGCGATTTGTCGTACATGCACGGCCTCTACCCGGTCCCCTCACCCGGAGTGTGCGGGCACGAAGCGGCCGGGGTCGTCGATGCGGTGGGCAACGCAGTGACCCATGTTCAGCCCGGCGATCACGTGATCGTCGCCACGCTCGCGGCGTGCGGCTTCTGTCAGTACTGCATGGACGGTCGTCCGACCGCCTGTCGTTCGACGCTCGGAAACTGGAGCCAACCCTTCACGCTCGACGGCCAGCCGATCTACAACTTCGCAGCCACCAGCGCGTTCGCCGAGCGCACGCTCGTACGTGATGTGCAGTGCGTGAAGATTCCCAAGGACGTTCCGCTCACGTCGGCCGCGCTCGTCGGCTGCGGTGTCGTGACGGGTATGGGTGCAGTTTTCAATCGGGCCAACGTGAAGCGCGGCCAGTCGGCGATCGTGTTCGGAGTCGGCGGAGTCGGACTCAACGTGATCCAGGCCCTCAAGGTTCAAGGCGCCACCACCATCATCGCCGTCGACACCATCGCCGAGAAGGAATCCTTGGCTCGACAGTTCGGCGCAACACATTTCCTCGACGGTCGACGTGACGATCTGGTGGCCGCCGTGAGTGCGATCAAGCCGTACAACTCCGATGCCCCACGCGGGCCGTTCAATGCCGGAGGCGTGAATTGGGCCTTCGACTGCGTGGCTCATCCGCAGGTCACTTACAACGCCCTCGAATGCCTCGACTGGGAGGGAACCGTCGTCGTCATCGGTGTGGCCGGCCAGACCGCCGAGTTCAAGGGCCTCTACGGACGACTCACGCAGGTCGACCGCGGCATCATCGGTTGTCGTTACGGCACCGTGAGCCCGCAGCGGGACATTCCCTTCATCATCGATCTCTACCGTCGAGGCGAAGTTCTCCTCGACGAACTGGTGAGCGCGACGTTCCCGGTCGCCAATTGGCAGGATGCCGTCCACGGACTCGAGAGCGGAAGCGTCGCCCGCGCCGTCATCACCTTCTGAGGCCTCACCCGACATGGCTTCTCATCTCACCGGAGTTCTCGACACCGAGGGCAAGACCCTCTGGCAACTCGTCGTCGAACGAGCTCTCCTCACACCGGACAAACAGATGGCGCGCGACGAACAAGGGCGCACACTCACCTTCGGCCAGTACAAGGATTGGTGCGAACGAGTCGCAGCCGGCCTTTCCCAGTCCGGCATCGGTGAAGGAACGAACGTCTCGTGGATCCTGCCCTCACGATTCGAATCGTTGGTTCTCACCGGCGCGCTGTCGCGACTCGGGGCGATTCAGAATCCGATCCTGCCGATCTACCGACACCGTGAGGTGGGCTTCATCGCCCGCCAGTCGAACTGCCGTGTTCTCGTCGTGCCGGGCGTCTTTCGCGGCTTCGACTACCCGCCCATGGCCAAGGACATCGCCGCCGGCCTCGATCACGACGTGATGGTGATCGTCGCCGATCCGAGTCTTCCCGAAGCCGATCCCGATGCCGTCGGACTGCCGCCTTACCGGGCCGATCTCCACGGATTGCGCTGGCTCTTCTACTCCTCGGGCACCACCGCCGATCCAAAAGGTGCCAAACACAGTGACTTCAGCATGTCGGCCGCGAACGACGGCATGCAATGGAGCATGGAAGTCGGTCCGGATGATCGTGCAGCGGTGGTCTTTCCGATCACTCACGTCGGTGGACTCGTGTGGCTCTTCAACGCGATGCAGACGGGCGTCGAGTTGCTCATGGTCGAGACCTTCGATCCGGCTCGAACTCCGGAATGGCTCGGCGCCAACGGGTGCACGTGTGCCGGAGCCGGAACCGTCTTCTGGCTCACGTACCTGAACGCGCAGCGCCAATTGCCTTCTGGCAGCAAGTTGCTCCCCGATGTCCGCATCTTCAATGGTGGTGGCGCCCCCAAGCCCAAGACCCTCCACGCGGAGATGATGGAAGCGTTTGGCGCGCCACTGATCGGCGGCTGGGGACTCACCGAGGCACCGATCAACACGATGGTGCACGTCGACGATCCCGATCACAAGAAGGCGACTACCGACGGTCGTCCTTGCCCCGGTGTCACCATCCGTGTCGTGATGGACGATCAGATCTGCGGTCCGGGCGTCGAGGGTGAGCTTCGCGTGAAGGGTCGTCAGGTCTGTCAGGGTTATCTCGATCCGGCGCTCGATCGTGAAGCCTTCGACGACGAGGGTTGGTTCCGTACCGGAGATCTCGGCGTCGTGGACGCCGAAGGATTCGTCAGCATCACCGGACGACTCAAGGACATCATCATCCGCAAGGGCGAGAACATCTCGGCCAAGGAG
>JBEGQB010000035.1:0-11133 GCA_041181165.1 Actinomycetota bacterium | reverse complement strand
CCCTCGAAGTGATCAATGAACACCCCGATGTCAACGTGCGAAAGCTCTACGCCGGCGAAGTCGCCGTTCGCATCGGCATTCCGGTGGCCGATTTGGCGCGCCAGGCCGAATCACGTCGGGTGGCGCCAGTCGCCGATGAGCCCGCGGTGCGCGTGGCTCCCGTTCCGGAATTCAACGCCGAGTTCGCCGCCGTCGCCTTGTTGATCCAGCGCTGGGACGACATCGCACCGTGGCTCATCGACGACCTCTTCTCGACGGAGACCACTCACCGGGCCTTCATGGTCCTGGCCGCGGCTTCCGAGTCCGAATCCGGCAACGTTCTCGAGTCGGCATTGGCCGCGGCCGATCCCGAAGTTGCCGAGCTTCTCGAGCGAGCAGCCGTGGCCGACATCGAAGTTTCTCCGTCGTCGGTGGCGTTCGATCTGATCGCCAATGCCGTACGTCGTCGGCTTGCACAGCGGACCCGAGTCGCCGACCCCGACGAGATTCGCGCCGATCGTGAAGCCCGCCAGAAACTCGAAGAACTCGACTCCGAACGCACTGCTCAAGCGGCTGCTGAGACGTTGCTATGGTGGCTGACGGAGCGATCCCAATAGCCGGGGGGTGGGGGTGTCGAGTTCGAGAAGTGACGCGGATGGTGTCACGCCCCCTCCGTTGAAGCGAATCGATCTCGGTGAATGGCGAAGTCTGATCGAGCACGGTCGTCGCAATGGGATGCTCTCCACCGAAGAGATCGTCGATGTCGTTCGCAACGTCGAACTGACCCATGACGTGATCGATGCGCTCCGTCGAGCCATCGAAGACCTCGGCGTGCGCGTCGACCAGACCTTCGATCTCGACGACTCGGGTGAATTGCGCAAACCGCTCATCGACGCCGGACTCGCCCCGTCGGTTCGCCAGCGCCGTTCGGCCCCGACTCGTCTCGGTGACGGTGGAGACCAAGACGCCGTACGCCTTTACATGTACGAGATCAGCCAGATCCCGCTGCTCGACGCCGACGGCGAACGACGGTTGGCCCGGCAGATCGACGAGGGCATCAAGGCTCGGGCCGAACTCGACGAACGGGGTGACGACATCGCTTTCGCCGAACGCCGGCGACTTCGACGGGCGGTCGAGGCGGGGGAGCGAGCTCGTCAGCAGCTCATCACCTCCAACCTTCGGCTCGTCGTGAGTATCGCCAAACGCTTCGCTCGGCCGACCATGCCGCTCGCCGACGCCATCCAGAGCGGCAACATCGGCCTCATGCGCGCCGTCGAGCGATTCGATCATGCGCGAGGCTTCAAGTTCTCGACCTATGCCACGTGGTGGATTCGCCAGGCCATTTCGCGCGCTCTGGCCGAGGAGAGTCGGAACATCAGACTTCCGGCCCACACCGTCGAACACATCCATCGCATACAAAGGGCACAGCGCGAACTCATGCAGCAACTGCAGCGCGAACCGACCACCGAGGAGATCGCGGAACGTCTGGGAGACTCACCGGATCGGATCGCCGAACTTCTTCATCTGTCATCCGACACCACGAGTCTCGACCAACCGAGTCGTGAGGACATGGATCTCACTTACGCCGACCGGATCCCCTCGACCACTGCCATCGATCCGAGCGACTCGATCGAACGTGATCAGCTACGGGAAGCGGTACGTCACGTGCTCGAAGACCTTCCGGAGCGGGAGCAAGAGGTGATGAAGATGCGATTTGGAATCGACGGTTCCGACGGCGCAACGCTCGAGGAGGTCGGCAAGGCTTTCGATATCACCCGGGAGCGCGTGCGCCAGATCGAAGTGCGCACCCTGTCGCGTCTGCGCAACATGGCCCGGAGTCGGTCGCTGCGCGACTACGTGGAAGGCTGAAACCGACCAGCGGTAGCCTGCCCCACATGGCACAGACGGGTGCGGAAACCGGGCGTTCGTACGTGGTTCGTACTTTCGGCTGTCAGATGAACGAGCACGACTCCGAGCGCATTGCTGGACTTCTCGACGAAGACGGGCTTCGGGCGGTCGATTCCGAGGCCGAGGCCGACGTCATCGTCCTCAACACCTGTTGCATCCGGGAGAACGCCGACAACAAGCTCTACGGGCACCTCGGAATGCTTCGGCGGTGGAAATCGGAACGACCCGATCGCCAGATCGTGGTCTCGGGATGCCTCGCTCAGAAGGACCGAGAGATCGTTCGGACGAAGGCGCCGTGGGTCGATGTCGTCCTTGGAACCCACAACGTCCATCGCACGGTCGAACTGATGGCCGAATCGCGGGTGAATGGTCCGGTCACCGAGATCCTCGATGCTGCGGTGCTCGACGACCAAGCACTGTTCCCATCGGCTCTGCCGGCCAAGCGAACGAACTCCTACGACGCATGGGTCACGATCCAGATCGGATGCGACAACTCGTGCGCGTTCTGCATCGTGCCGGCCGTACGTGGTGCCGAAGTCAGCCGCCCCTTCGATGACGTGGTCGATGAAGTTCGCTCACTTGTAAGACAGGGTGTCAGCGAGGTCACGCTCCTCGGTCAGAACGTCAACAGTTACGGTCGTGACATCCAAGTCGCCCGTCGGCGAGAAGGAGCCGACGCGGCGCTGCGACCGTTGTTCGCTGATCTTCTGGCCACGGTCGGATCGATCCCAGGCATCAGGCGGGTGCGTTTCACGAGTCCTCATCCAAAGGACATGCGCAGCGAAACCTTCCGGGCGATGGCCGACACCCCTGCGGTTTGCGAGCACCTTCACTATCCGCTTCAGTCCGGTAGCGATCGAGTGCTGGCATTGATGCACCGCGGCTACACCGCCGAGCGTTACCTCGATCGGTTGACCGAAGCCCGCAACCTCGTGGCCGATCTTGCGGTCAGCACCGACATCATCGTCGGATTTCCCGGTGAGACGGAGGACGACTTCCAACGCACGCTCGAAGTCGCGGCTGCCGCCGAATACGACTACGCGTACACCTTCATCTTCTCGCCGAGAGAGGGAACCGAAGCCGCGACGATGGTCGACGCTTTCGTGGACCCCGGTGTGGTGGCTGATCGTTTCGCGCGATTGCGAGTCGTGGTGGAGAGGTCGGCCCTGTTGAAACACGAAGCGCGTATCGGGCGCCTGGAGGAAGTCCTGGTGGAGGGACCCTCCAAGAAGGACCCGACGCTCATTTCGGGTCGTACACGACAGAACAAACTCGTGCACTTCCGGCCGGCCGAACCTTTGCGCACGGGCTCCTTCGGAATCGTCGAGATCACGGGAGCGGCGCCGCACCATCTACGAGGCGAGTTCCGCGAATTGATCGCCGAGCCGACCCACAAGGTCCGCATACCGGTTGCCGCCGGTTGAGCACGCGGTGCACGCCGTGAAGCGCGTGGCCATCATCGGCCCGACCGCGAGTGGTAAGTCGGCTCTGGCGATGTCCGTCTGTCGGGCACGGGGGGATGCCGAGATCGTCTCCATCGACGCGATGCAGGTGTATCGGGGAATGAACATCGGTACGGCGTCGCCATCGGACGAGGAGCGGGCGGCTGTCGTTCATCACCTCATCGACATCGTCGAACCCGATGAAGAGTTCACGGTGGCCCAGTTTCAGTCCGCCTATGCGTCGGTCATGGTCGATCTCGAAGCGAGATCGCGGCGGGCGGTGCTCGTCGGTGGAACGGGGCTCTACCTGCGGGCAGTGACGGATGGTCTCACCCTTCCCGGACAGTGGCCCGAGATCCGAGAACGACTCGAAGGTGAAGCGGAGATCCACGGTCCGGAAAGTCTCCACGAACGCTTGCGGGAGCTCGATCCGTTGGCCGCCTCCCGTATGGAATCCTCCAACGCCCGTCGCGTCGTGCGAGCTCTCGAAGTCATCGAAGGCAGCGGTCGACCGTTCTCGTCGTTCGGACCGGGCTTCGGTTCCTATCCGCAAACGGATGTCACCCAGGTCGGGCTTCGCTGGCCGCGCGATGTTCTCGCCCGTCGTATCGAGAGCCGGGTTCGTGCGATGATCGCCGCCGGCTGGATCGAAGAAGTGCGGTCTCTCCTCGACGGGCCCCGTTCGTTATCTCTGTCGAGAACCGCTGCTCAGGCCCTCGGCTACAAAGAGATCATCGACCACCTCCACGGACACCTTTCGCTCGAGGCGACGATCGAAGAGATCGTGTTGCGCACCCGTCAGTTCGCCGTGCGGCAGGAGCGGTGGTTCCGCCGTGATCCACGCATCAGGTGGTTCGACATCGATCACGATCCGGCAGCTGAACTCACCCCTGTCGTCCTCGAGCTCTTGGCGTAGTGTCGAAGGTGTCCATGAGTTCTGCAACGTCCAGCTCGCTCCTTCTGACCAAACACCACGGACTCGGTAACGACTTTCTCGTGCTCGATCTCGGCCAGTCCGTCGGGAACATCGATTGGTCAGCGGCTGCTCGATCGCTCTGCGATCGACGTTTCGGCATTGGTGCCGACGGGCTCCTTCTCATGCGGCGTATCGGCGACCGTCACGTATCGATGGTTCTCCACAACTCCGACGGCAGCCGCGCCGAGATGAGCGGAAACGGAATTCGCTGTTTGGTTCAAGCAGCCCACATGGCCGACGGGTCTCCGGATTCGGCGGTGTACCTCATCGACACCGAGGCCGGCCGGCGAGAGGTCGCGGTGGTCGGCTCGCCGGCCGGAACCACGCTTCAGTTGCGCGTCGAGATGGGGACGGTGACCGACCTGCCAGCACCGGTCGGCTGGGAGGCGGTTCAGTGTCATCCGGATCGTCCGGTCCGACATGTTTCTCTCGGCAATCCTCACTCCGTCGTCGGAGTCGACGATGTCACCGTCGTCGACCTCGTCGATCTGGGCTCGCGCGTGCCACACGTGAATCTCGAGATCATCGAACCCGGGCCCGAGGCCGACGCAATCACCATGCGCGTCCATGAGCGAGGCGCCGGCATCACCCTTGCCTGCGGAACCGGCGCCTGCGCGGCGGCCGAGGCAGCCAAAGCATGGGGACTCGTTCCGGCGAGCGTGGACGATGTGCTGGTGCACATGGAGGGTGGAGATGCCCGTGTGCGAGTCGACCCAATGACGCGGCTCGTCACGCTCACTGGTCCATCGGTGTTCGTCGCCAGCATCTCGGTGAGTCTGTGACCTCGACTCCCTACAACGAGGCACTCGGTCAGACGCTCATCGAGCGCACGATTCGGGAGAAGATCGTCCTGGTCGGGGTCACCCTCGACCAGGACGACGAAGACGAAACCGAAGCAAGCCTCGACGAACTTGAACTGTTGGTGGACACCGCAGGTGCCGACGTCGTGGCGCGTCTGACCCAGCGTCGTGAGACACCCGACCACACCTGGTTCGTCGGCAAAGGAAAGGCCGAGGAGTTGAAAGAACTCTGCTTGGCGGTCGACGCCGACACGGTGGTGTTCGACAACGAAATCACCCCTGCGCAGCAGTACAACCTCGAGAAGATGCTCGGTCGAACGGCGATCGATCGCACGGCAGTGATTCTCGACATCTTCGCTCAGAACGCCAGCACCCTCGAGGGCAAGGCCCAAGTCGAGCTGGCTCTACTGCGGTATCGGTTGCCCCGATTGCGACGAGGCGCGACCGCCAAACTTTCGCAGCAGCGCGGTGGCGTCGGGGCTCGATTCGGCAGTGGTGAAACCAAACTCGAAGTCGACCGCCGACGTATTCAAAAGCGCATCTCCCGACTCGAACACGAACTCGCCGAGTTGGGACGGACCCGTGAACTGCAGCGCAAGGGGCGTACTCGCAGCGGCCTGGCCTCGGTCACGATCGTCGGTTACACCAACGCCGGCAAGTCCACACTTCTGAATCGTCTCACCCAAGCCGGCGTCCTGGCCGAGAATCGACTGTTTGCCACTCTCGATCCGACGACTCGACGACTCTCGTTGCCGGGAGGCGAACCCGTGCTGTTGACCGACACCGTGGGTTTCGTGCGTCGTCTGCCACACGGTCTCGTGGAGGCCTTCAAGAGCACACTCGAGGTCGCCAGCCAAGCCGATTACCTCGTTCACGTCGTCGATGGAGCATCGGCCGATCCCGATGGGGAGATCGAAGCAGTGCGCACCGTTCTCCGTGAGATCGCCGCCGATCGCGTGCCCGAACTCCTGGTCTTCAACAAGGCCGATCTCGATCGGACGGCGGTGGAACATCTGGTGGAGACCCATCCGGGCTCGGTCGGAGTGAGCGCGCTCACCGGGGAGGGAGCCGATCTGTTCCTGCGCACCCTGGCCGATCGACTGCGTGCACTCAGCACGGTCACCGAACTCCTGGTGCCGTACGAACGCGGTGACGTTCTGGCCGCGATTCACCGCGAAGGTGAAGTCGTGTCGATCGTGCCCGAGGACACCGGCACGCGAGTCCGTGCCCGACTCTCGGAGGCATCGGCCGGACGTCTGGCCGAATTCGTCGTGCCCGCTGGCGTCGAGTCCACCCCGACGACCAACATGGGTGCGTCATGAACAACGCCGAAGGTTTCGTTCCACCTCCGTATCCATACGACCGGCTCGATGCCTTCAAGCCAATGGCCGAGGCCCTCGAAGGTGGGGTCGTCGATCTCTCGATCGGAACGCCCTGCGACGCACCTCCGGCGTCCGTGATCGCCGCGTTGGCGTCGAGCAATGCAGAACGCGGTTATCCGGCCTCGATCGGTACGCAACCACTCCGTTCGGCTTTCTCGTCGTGGATGAAGCGGCGGTTCGGGATCGACGTTCCGATTTCGCAGATCGCCGCGTGCGTCGGCAGCAAGGAGTTCGTGGCAACCCTTCCGCAGTGGATGAAGCTTCGAACGCCGTCACGTGACACGGTCTTGTATCCAGCGGTCTCGTATCCGACCTACGAAATGGGTGCCGTACTCGCCGGTTGCCGGGCGGTGGCCGTTCCGGTCCGCGTTGATGGTCGGCTCGATCTCGACTCGATTGCACCAACCGATATCGGTCGTGCGCTTCTTCTGTGGATCAACAGCCCGGCCAATCCGAGCGGGCAACTCGACGATCTTGCCGCCGCGGCAACATGGGGTCGACTTCATGGAGTCCCGGTGTTCAGCGACGAGTGTTATGCCGAGTTCACCTGGAGTGGCCCTGCGCAATCGATCCTGCAGCACGGCACCGAGGGCGTGATTGCGCTCCATTCTCTGTCGAAGAGATCGAATCTGGCCGGTCTGCGCGTCGGGGCCTACGCCGGTGATGCCGAACTCGTCAGCTATCTCTCCGAAGTGCGCAAGCACGTCGGCATGATGGTTCCTGGACCGGCGCAGTCCGCCGCCGCCGTTGCACTCGCCGATGACGAGCACGTCGAGCACCAACGTTCGATCTACCGTCATCGCCTCGAACGTCTCGCCGATGTACTCGGCCGTTGGTCGAAAGTCGACGTGTCCTTGCCGGCGGGTGGTTTCTACCTTTGGTACGAAGTCGGTGACGCGTGGGCGTATGCCGAACGTCTGGCCCGCGAGGGTGGAGCTCTGGTGAGCCCGGGTGATTTCTACGGCAACGACTCGTCGACGTTCGTTCGTGTTGCGGTGGTTCAACCCGATGAGCGGATCGATCTCGTGGCTCGCCGTCTCGGCGGCTGAACGGTACCGGGACGGATCAGAGACGGATCAGAGACGACGAAGCACGGTGACGACCTTGCCGAAGATCGCGACGTCGTCGGCTGCGAATTGCATCGGTGACAGCCGTTCGTTGGCGGGCTTCAGGATCACCTGAGAACCCTGACGAGAGAAGGTCTTGACGGTGGCCTCGTCGCCTGGAATACCGGCCACCACCACGTCGCCGTTCTCGGCAACGCTCTGCTGGCGGGCCACGACGTAGTCGCCGTCGAGAATGCCGGCGTCGATCATCGAGTCGCCACGTACGCGGAGCATGAAGAGGTCACCGTCGCCCGTGAAGTCAGCCGGGAGGGGGAGGAGTTCCTCGACGTTCTGCTGCGCAAGGACGTCAGTTCCGGCGGCAACGTCGCCGACCAGAGGCACATGGTTCACGCGACCCCGGGCGATGATTGCCCCCGAATTGCGGTCCCAGTTGACCTTGATGGCTCGGGGCAGGTTGGGGTCTCGTTCGAGGTACCCCAGTTTTTGCAGCGTCGAGAGGTGGTTGTGCACCGTCGAGGGGGAAGTGAGGCCGACTGTTTCGCCGATTTCTCGGACCGACGGCGGATAGCCCCGTTCGTTCATGCTGGCCTCGATGCACTCGAGGATGCCTCGCTGACGGTCGGTGAGGTTTTGGTCGCTCATGGCTGGCATCGTACGGGTGTTCGCCCTGGGAGTCAAACATTTGTTCGGTCGAAGGTTGACACCGAACAGACGTTCCCATAGCCTGCGAACAAGCGTTCGGTCCATCGATCTGCCGTGCCACACCCCGTTGGCACAGTGGAGACGTTCGGTTCGGACGGCCGAATTCACCAGAACCACACCAACCAGAACACCGCAGCCCGACCGGCCTCCGGCCGGACGAGAACCACGAAAGGA
Organism: Actinomycetota bacterium; assembly: GCA_041181165.1. Taxonomy (GTDB): domain Bacteria; phylum Actinomycetota; class Acidimicrobiia; order Acidimicrobiales; family Ilumatobacteraceae; genus Casp-actino8. The sequence continues at coordinate 2,703 of JBEGQB010000035.1, read as the reverse complement.
ATCGAGATGGCCCTCGCACTCGACCCCCGCTACGTCGTCGAAGTTCGCACTCCCTACCGCTCGTCGGTGGCGGCACCTCGCCCGATGCACGACGTCTACCTGCGTCGCCGCATCGTCGCCGGTCTTCTGGTCACCCTCCTAGCGGTTGCCATCTGCCTTGGCATCCGCTCATTGGCGAGCCGCGGAGACGGAGCTGCCCCCGTCTCCGCGGTGACGCCCTCTCTCACTGTTGGCGGCGTCAATGTGTCCGGGGCCTATGTGGTGAACGACGGCGTCTACATCGTCCAGCCCGGCGACACCCTGTGGTCGATCGCCTCGTCGCTCACCGACGACGGCATCCGCGATTACGTCGCCGAACTGATCTCCCTCAACGGTGGGGCGTCGATCGATGTCGGCCAGCGCCTCGCCCTGCCCGCCGACTGAACAGAAAATTCACGGCTGTCGGGGCTACCCTTCGGCCATGCGTTGCGTGATTTGCCGCCACGATGACACCAAGGTTGTCGATTCACGTACGGCCGAGGAAGGCGCTGCCATCCGTCGCCGGCGAGAGTGCCCGGAGTGCGGACACCGGTTCACCACCTATGAACGCATCGACGAAGTCGCCATGATGGTCACCAAGACCAGGGGCGGCCGTGAACCCTTCGATCAGGCCAAGGTCGTCTCGGGGATCCTGGCGGCGGCCAAAGGTCGGCCGATCGACGCCGAGGGAGCCACCTTGATTGCCGAATCGATCGAGGAAGAACTCCGACTCACGGGCGCCAGTGAGGTGCCGAGCACCCGGATCGGCCTGGCAGTTTTGGAGCGTCTGCGCGACATCGATGACGTTGCGTACCTTCGCTTCGCCAGTGTGTACAAGAACTTCGACGGTGCCGAGGACTTCCAGCGGGAAGTGGCATTGCTCGACAAGTCGCCGATCTCCTGAGCCGTCGTAGAGTCGCCTCGTGAGCGACACCCAGACCGTCTATCGAACCTGCCCCCTGTGCGAGGCCACCTGCGGACTCGAAGTCACGGTGAGCATCGGAGCCAAGGGTCGTGAGGTCACGAGAATTCGCGGGGACCGGGACGACGTGTTTTCACACGGATTCATCTGCCCCAAGGGTTCCACATTGAAGCAACTGCACGAGGACCCCGATCGTTTGCGCAAACCCCTCATCAAGCGCCACGGCGTTCATGTCGAAGTCGAATGGGCCCAAGCGTGGGATGAAGTCGCCGGTCGGCTCGGGGAGATCATCGAACAGCACGGTCGGGAAGCGGTGGCCACCTACCTCGGCAATCCGGGGGCGCACAGCCTCTCGGCGATGCTGTATAACCGCTCGCTTCTTCAGGGACTCGCCACGCGTCGGCGTTTCAGCGCTTCCACCGTCGACCAAATGCCCAAGCAAGTGGCAGCGGGATACATGTTCGGAACCGGGGTCAGTGTTCCGGTGCCCGATCTCGATCGCACCGACTACATCTTGATGCTCGGCGCCAATCCATACGCCTCGAACGGCAGTCTGTGCACCGCCCCTGACTTCCCGGGACGTTTGGAGGCAATGCGAGCACGTGGTGGACGACTGGTGGTCGTCGATCCTCGCCGAAGTCGCACCGCCGAGGAAGCCGACGTCTGGTTGCCGATTCGACCGGGCAGTGACGCGCTGTTCCTGATGGCGATCGTGCACACGCTCTTTTCCGACGAACTCGTGACCATCGATCCGCGAATTTCCGAACTGGTGTCGGGCCTCGATCAGATTCGTAGCGCGGCAGCCGAGTTCTCGCCCGAAGTGGTTGCCGAGGCCACCGGTATCGATGCCACCACCACGCGCTCGGTGGCGCGTGATCTGGCAGCCGCTCCGACGGCGGTGGTGTACGGCCGTATCGGCACCACGACCACCGAATTCGGAACGACCGCATCGTGGTTGGTGGATGTCGTGAACGTCCTGACGGGCAACTTGGATCGGCCCGGTGGCGCCATGTTCACCAAGCCAGTTCTCGGTGGTCCCACCACACGAGGCAAGTCGGGTTCGGGTTCGGGTTTTCGTATCGGTCGCGGTGGAGGTCGAACCGAGGTTCGTGGTTACCCCGAGGTGATGGGTGAATATCCCGTGGCCGCGCTGGCCGAGGAGATCACCGAGGCCGGTGAAAAACGTGTCAGGGCTCTGGTGACGGTGGCCGGTAATCCGGTCCTCTCCACACCGCACTCGGACCAACTCGCCCGGGCTTTCGACGAACTCGAGTTCATGGTGAGCGTCGACATGTACCTGAACGAAACGACGCGTCACGCCGATGTGATCCTGCCCCCACCATCGCAATTGCAACGCGAGCACTACGACGTGGCGCTCTATCCCTTCGCCATTCGAAACGTGGCCAATTTCAGTGAACGAGTTCTTCCACTCGACGACGGTCAACCCGACGAGTGGGAGGTCTTGTTGAAGCTCGCCTTGATCGCGCAAGGTTTCGGTCCTGATGCGGATCCGATCGCCGCCGACGACGTGTCGATCGAGGGAATGGTTCGACATGGTGTGGCTGATCCGAGTTCGTCGATTCACGGACGCGATCCGGAGGAGATCCTCGCCATGTTGAACGCGTCCGGTCGCAAAGGCCCGGCGCGCCTGATCGATTACATGTTGCAGACCGGTCCGTACGGAGCGGCCTTCGGCACGAATCCTGGTGGAGCAAGCCTTGAACTGTTGCTCGCCAATCCGCATGGCGTCGATTACGGGGCGC
>JBEGQB010000034.1:0-11319 GCA_041181165.1 Actinomycetota bacterium | reverse complement strand
CCGCTCGGCGGAGTGATCGTGAGTGATCGACTGGCCGCGCCCTTTCTCGAAGAGCCCGGTCGGACCTATCTGCACGGACTCACATTCGGCGGCCATCCAGTGTCATGTGCCGTCGCCCTCGAGAATCTTCGCGTCATGGCCGACGAGGACGTCCTCGGCAACGTACGACGCAACGAACCCATTTTCGATGACGTGATGGAGGGTTTGCGGGATCTGCCGATCGTCGGCGACGTACGCGGCTGCGGTTATTTCCGGACCATCGAACTGGTGCGCGACAAAGCGACCAAGCAGACCTTCGATGCCGAGGAGTGCAACTGGCTTCTACGCGACATCCTGTCGCCCCGCATCTACTCCCGCGGGCTCATATGCCGAGCCGACGACCGCGCCGAACCTGTTCTCGTTCTCGCCCCCACCCTCATCTGCGGACCCGAGGAACTCCATTTCATCGGCGAGGTCCTCACCGATGCCATCACCTACGCCGCCGACGAGTACGCGAAACGCTGAGAGGCTCGCCCATCTCGACCGGCACGTTCAGCTGTCGAGGTTGGCCATGACGTGCTTGATGCGCGTGTAGTCGTCGAGAGCGTAGGCGGACAGATCCTTGCCGTAACCCGACTTCTTGAATCCGCCGTGCGGCATCTCGGCGACCATCGGGATGTGGGTGTTGATCCACACACAGCCGAAGTCGAGTCGCTTGGTCACGCGCATCGCCCGACCGAAGTCCTTCGTCCAGACGCTCGAGGCCAGTCCGTACTCCACGCCATTGGCCCACTTCACGGCTTCGTCCTCGTCGGAGAATTGCTGCACCGTGATCACCGGTCCGAAGATCTCGGTCTGGATCATCTCGTCGGTCTGCTTGAGACCGCTCACGACGGTCGGCGAGAAGAAGTAGCCCTTGTCGCCTTGGCGGGATCCGCCGGCATTCACCTCGGCGTGTTTGGGAAGACGATCGAAGAATCCCGACACCCGGGCCAATTGATTCGGGTTGTTCACCGGTCCGAATAGGACGTCGTCATCGTCGGGCATTCCGCAGCCGGTCCCCTTGGCTTGTTCGGCGAGCGCGGCCACGAAGTCCTTGTAGACCCGTGGGGCACACAACACTCGAGTTGCCGCTGTGCAGTCCTGACCCGCATTGAAGTAGCCGCCGATCGCGATGCCTTCGGCCGCCGCCGCGATGTCCGCGTCGTCGAACACGATGACCGGCGCCTTGCCACCCAGTTCGAGATGTACTCGCTTCAGCGACTTCGCGGCCGCCTCGGCCACTTCCATACCGGCGCGCACCGAACCGGTGACGCTCACGAGTGACGGCGTGTCGTGAACCACCATTGCCCGACCGGTGTCACGGTCGCCGCACACCACGTTCATGACTCCGGGCGGGAGGAACTCGGCGCAGATCTCGGCGAGAAGCGTCGTGGTGACCGGAGTGGTGTCGCTCGGCTTCAGCACCACTGTGTTGCCCGCAGCGATGGCCGGGGCGAACTTCCAGACCGCCATCATCATCGGATAGTTCCAAGGAGCGACCTGCGCGCACACGCCCACCGGCTCGCGCCGGATGTAGCTCGTCATGTTCGGCACGTATTCGCCCGCACTCTTGCCTTCGAGATGACGCGCCGCGGTGGCGAAGAATCGAACGTGGTCGACCATCGGCGGAATCTCTTCCGATCGAGTGATCCCGATGGGCTTGCCGCAGTTCTCGGACTCGAGCTTGATGAAGTCCTCGGCTCGGGCCTCGATGGCGTCGGCGATGCGGAACAGGGCCAGCGAGCGATCCTTGGGCGTCGAGTCACGCCACGTTTCGAATGCGTCGGCCGCCGCTTTCATCGCCGCGTCGACATCGGCGGCACCCGAAAGCGGTGCGGTGGCGTATTGCTCACCGGTGGCCGGATTGACGACTCCGCTCGTGCGGCCATCGGCCGCGTCGACATACTTGCCGTTGATGAAATTCCGGTAGGTCTTCATGCCGCCACAATAGATGACTCGACGACGAGGCCCGCTAGCCCCCTCGACACCGCTCGAGTTCCCGCGTCACCCCACCACCCGAAAGTGCTCGACTGGGCAAACCGGCTCCAGTGATCGACGGCACGACCGCGGTCAGGGATCATCGACACGGGTAGTTTCAAGGACGTGACCACACTCGTTCATGACGCAGACATGCCGATCGTCGACTTCGCGTTCGCCGATGCTTTCGAACAACGGGCCGAGCTCGAACGCCTGAGCAAGCAGCACTGGATCGCACGCGGCCCGTTCGCCTATCCGATCTTCACCTACGACGATTGCCTGGCCATCCTGCGCGACAAGCGCTGGCACAGCGCGGCCTCCGTCATCTCCGATGTCATGGGCATCCAAGACGAACGTCTTGCGGCGCGCCGTCGTGAATCGATCCTCTCGGCCGAAGGCGATGTGCACACACGTTTGCGGCGACTCGTCGCCCCGTCGTTCTCGCCCCGCGCCGCCGACCGCCTGCGTCCGTTCATGCGCGAGGTCATCAACGGCCTGCTCGACTCGGTGACACCCAGCGGCCGCTGCGATCTGGCGGCCGACGTGTGCGACCCGTATCCGATCCCGATCATCTGCGAACTCCTCGGAGCACCGAAGAAGGACTGGCAGTTGTTCAGCGTGTGGGCCGAGGACGTCCTTCGAATCTTCAACGCGACAGCGGCGGACGAACTGGATGTCATCTTGAAGGCCCAGGACGAACTCGAGGAGTACACGCGCCAGCTCATCGCCGACCGTCGAAGCCGACCGGCCGACGACCTGATCACCTCCCTCATCGCCGCCGAGGAAGCCGGCGACAAGTTGAGCGAAGAAGAGCTCGTGATGATGGTGCAGGCCGTGATCGTCGGTGGCACCGATACGACACGCAATCAATTGGGCTGCTCGGTTGCCCTCTTCAGCGAACACCCCGACCAGTGGGCACTTCTCGCTGAACGACCCGACTTGGCACCTCGAGCCGTCGAGGAGACGATGCGCTACTTCGGTGCAGTGCGCTCGACCGGTCGTTTCGCGAGCGAGGACATCGAATACAGGGGGATCGTCTTCCCGAAGGGGACCCTCGTCACCCCGGCGCTCGCCCTCGCCAACCGTGATGACTCGGTCTTCCCCGAGGCCACGAAGTTCGACATCACCCGGGAACCGTCGGGGCAACCGCAGATGACCTTCGGCTCGGGAATCCACTACTGCCTCGGTGCCGCACTGGCCCGTGCCGAACAGCAAGAGGCGTTGCCGATCCTCGCCGCTCGTCTGCGGAACATGAAGATCGACGGCGAGATCACATGGAAGCCCTCGACGGTGGCGATCTACGGGCCCGAGAAGCTTCCGCTCGTCTTCGATCCGAGCTGACGTTCCGCAGCCGACGGACCACCGCCCTGCGAGGTCGAACCGTCGTCTTGTCTAGGCTCTCGCCCATGTCGGACTCGGTGGCGCTCTCGATCCGCGGACTCTCGAAGCGTTTCGGGGACGTAATTGCGGCCGAAGATGTCTCGATCGACATCCGCGAAGGAGAGTTCTTCGCCATGCTGGGTCCGTCCGGATCGGGCAAGACGACGGTGCTTCGCATGATCGCCGGATTCGAGAAACCCGACTCGGGAACGATCGTTCTCGCCGGTGACGACATCACCAGGAGTGCCGCCTTCGACCGCGACGTCAACACCGTCTTTCAGGACTACGCGCTCTTCCCGCATCTCTCGGTGATGGAAAACGTCGAATACGGACTGATGGTGACCAAGGTCCCCAAGGCCGAACGACGGCGACGGGCGACCGAAGTGCTCGCTTCGGTCCGACTCGACGGCTACGGCGACCGCATGCCCAACCAACTCTCGGGCGGCCAGCGTCAGCGAGTCGCGTTGGCCCGAGCCCTCGTCAACGAGCCGAAAGTACTTCTCCTCGATGAACCGCTCGGCGCCCTCGATCTCAAATTGCGCGAAGAGATGCAGGTCGAGCTCAAGTCGATCCAGCAGAGAGTCGGCATCACTTTCGTCTTCGTGACGCACGATCAGGGGGAGGCGCTCTCCATGAGCGACCGGATCGCCGTCTTCAACGCGGGTCGCGTCGAACAGATCGGCACCCCGCGCGATGTCTACGAACGTCCTGCGACAGCCTTCGTGGCGAGCTTCGTCGGCAACACCAACCTGCTGAGCGGCGAGCGGGCGGAACGACTTTTCGGTCGTCCGGGAACCTTCACTCTTCGGCCCGAACACGTCGACGTCAACTCCGACGGTCCCGGTGTGGAAGCGACGGTGCAGACCGTCCAGTTCCTCGGCGCGGACACCCGTCTCCATTGCACACTCGATGACGGAACTAGCCTCGTGGCCAGTGGGGTCAGCGCCCGTCTGGGCGGCATCACGGCCGGATCGAAGGTCCGGCTCACATGGAACTCCGAGGCGGCATTCGCCGTTTCGGACTGAGCGTCCGGTTCACCGGACCACAACAAAGGGGAGATGAATGAAGCGAGCACGCAAAGTGTTCACGCTGTCGGCAGTCGCCATGCTGACACTCGCCGCATGCGGCGGAGACGACGGTGGCGGAAGCGGTTCCGACCTACCCAAGGAGCTCGGTGAGGGCGAAGGTGCAGTGAACCTCGTCGCCTGGGCCGGCTACGTGGAGGACGGCTCGACCGATCCGGCCGTCGACTGGGTGACCTCGTTCGAAGAAGAGACCGGTTGCGAAGTCAACGTCAAGATCGGCAACACCTCCGACGAGATGGTGGAACTCATGCAGAGCGGCGAATACGACGCCGTCTCGGCTTCGGGTGACGCAACTCTGCGTCTCATTGCCGGTGGCGACGTCGCTCCGGTCAACACCGAACTGATTCCGAACTACGCCGATGTCTTCGACGATCTGAAGAACAAGCCGTGGAACAGCGTCGATGGAGTTTCGTACGGAGTGCCGCACGGTCGTGGCGCGAACGTGCTTGCTTACAACTCGGAGGCCGGACCGGCTCCGACGTCGATCAAGGACATGTTCGATCCGGCCAGCCCGTGGGCCGGCAAGATTTCCGTTTACGACAGTCCGATTTACATCGCGGACGCAGCCATCTATCTCATGGCGACCCAGCCCGAGCTGGGCATCACCGACCCGTACGCCCTCGACGCCGATCAGTTCGCAGCCGCCATCGAAGCGCTGAAGACGCAGGAGTCGATCGTCGGTCAGTACTGGTCGCTCTACACCGACCAGCAGGCCGCACTCGAGTCCGGTTCGGTCACCCTCGGCACCTCTTGGCAGGTCATCGTCAACCTGGCGTCGGCCAATGCACCGAGCGTCATGGCCACCAAGGCCGAGGACGGAGCAACCGGCTGGTCGGACACCTGGATGATCTCGAGCAAGGCCAAGCATCCGAACTGCGCCTACAAGTGGTTGAACCACATCATCTCGCCCGAGGCCAACGCCGGCGTTGCCGAGTGGTTCGGTGAAGCACCGTCGAACGCCAAGTCGTGCGACTTGACCGCCGATCCCAACCATTGCACGACGTACCACGCCGGAGAAACCGAGTACTGGACGAACGTGTACTACTGGACCACCCCGACCGAGAACTGCCTCGACGGCCGGACCGACGTCAAGTGCATCCCGTACACCGAGTGGGTCAACGCTTGGAACGAGCTCCGGGCCTAGTCCCAGGGCTGTCCCGATTCTTCGGTGCCCGGCGCCGTCTGGCGCTGGGCACCGTCGTTTCGGGCCCGCTTCTCTGGCTGGTCGTCGTCTATCTGGGCTCGCTCGCGCTCCTCGTGACGAGCGCGTTCTTCCGACTCGACGACTTCACCGGCAAGTCCACGAGCGAGTGGACAGTCGACAACCTCGACGAGGCCTTCACCACCGGCGCCTATCGGACACTCGTCATCCGCAGTGTGCTGATCGCCGCCTCGGCCACGCTCGTTTGCATCTGCATCGCGCTTCCGGTTGCGTTCTACATCTCTCGACTGGCGCGGTCGTGGGCCAAGCGAGGGCTCGTCGTCGCCCTCACCATTCCGCTCTGGGCCGGATACCTCGTCAAGGCCTACGCCCTACGCGCGATCTTCGAACCTGGTGGCGACAACGGTGGAGGCTTTCTCAACTCGGTGCTCGGCGCATCTCCCGGATTCGGATACACCGCCACCATCGTGACTCTCGCCTACCTCTGGTTCCCGTACATGCTGCTCCCCGTTTATACGGGTTTCGAGCGGCTGCCCGATGCTCTCCTCGACGCCAGCAGCGACCTCGGCGCCGGCACTCTGCGCACCTTTCGATCGGTGATCTTCCCCCTTCTCATTCCGTCGATCGCCGCCGGAAGCATCTTCACCTTCTCGCTGTCACTGGGCGACTACATCACGGTCAAGGTCGTGGGTGGCACGACTCAGATGATCGGCAACATCATCGAGCGCACACTTCTCGCCCCCAACCAGCCACTGGCCGCGGCCTTCACCTTGTGGCCAATCGGCATCATGATCGTCTACCTCGCCGTGATGGGACGTCTCGGCGCGTTCAAGAACCTCTGATGCAACTCTCCCGCACCTCTCGCTGGTCACTACGGACCATCACCTACCTCACGATCGGGATCGTGTATCTGCCGTTGGCGATCGTTCTCGTCCTCTCCTTCAACGACTCCAATGCACTCGTGTGGCCGCCACGGGGATTCACCACCCACTGGTGGTCGACTCTCACCGACGTCGAGAGCGCTCGCGAGGCACTCGCGACCTCAGCGCGGATCGGAATCATCGCCATGCTTATCGCCGTGGTGCTCGGCTCGCTCCTCGCCTTCGGCCTCCAACGATTCGAGTTCTTCGGCAAGAACACTTTGAGCTTTCTCGCCGTTCTGCCGATCGCGTTGCCGGGCATCGTGACCGGTGTAGCTCTCCGCAACACGTTCGTCCGATTCGGATGGGACCTCGGCTACCTCAGCGTCGTCGTCGGCCACGCGACGTTCTGCATCGTCGTCGTCTACAACAACGTGGTTGCTCGACTCCGGCGCCTTTCACCCAATCTGCGCGAAGCTTCGGCCGATCTCGGAGCCCAGCCATGGCAGACCTTCCGCTACGTCACGTGGCCGCTCATGCGGTCGGCCGTGGCCGCCGGGGCCATTCTCGCCTTCGCCCTCAGCTTCGACGAGGTCGTCGTCACCACCTTCACGGCCGGAGCAGGCGTCTCGACGCTCCCCCAATGGATCCTCAACAACTTCTCCCGACCCAATGTTCTTCCCTATGTGACCGTCGTGGCGACCATCGTCATGGTGATCTCCCTTCCGGTCGCGTGGCTCGCTCAACGGCTCTCCGACGGACCCCGCGAACGCTGAGAGGCCCGATGGGGTGACCGGTCGCGGTTCGTGCCACCATTCGCCCATGGCACGCGACATCAAACTCGGTTACAACACGGGCTACTGGTCGTCTGGTCCGCCGGCCGGCGCACTCGACGCAGTTCGTGAAGCCGAACGACTCGGATTCGACTCGATCTGGACCGCCGAGGCCTATGGGTCCGATGCACTCACACCTCTTGCCTGGTGGGGAGCGAACACCGAGAAGGTTCGACTCGGTACGGCGATCATGCAGATGAACGCCCGCACTCCAACGGCAGCCGCCATGGCCGCGATCACTCTCGACCATCTCTCGAATGGCCGATTCATCCTCGGACTGGGAGCGAGCGGACCTCAGGTCGTCGAAGGTTGGTACGGACAGGCGTATGGCAAACCCTTGGCTCGCACGCGCGAGTACGTCGACATCGTGCGACAGGTGCTGGCCCGAGAGAAGCCGGTCGAGAGTCATGGCGAGTTCTACGACCTTCCGTACACCGGCTCCGACGGCAAGGGATTGGGCAAGGCTCTGCGCCCAACTGTTCATCCTTTGCGATCCGACATCCCGATCTTCCTCGCCGCCGAAGGTCCCAAGAACGTCGCCTTGTCGGCCGAGATCTGCGACGGCTGGTTGCCCCTCTTCTTCTCCCCCAAAGAGGACGGCTTCTACCGCAAGTGTCTGGCCGAAGGTTTTGCGAAGTCGGGTCAAGCCGGAAAAGCCGACCGTTTCGAAGTCGCCTCGACGGTGATGATCATTCCCGGCGACGATCCGGAGAAGTGCGCCGACATGGTGCGGCCGTTCCTCGCTCTCTACGCCGGCGGCATGGGAGCGCGCGGCGCCAACTTCCACTTCGAGGTCTTCGCCCGCATGGGATACGAAGACGTCGCCACCAAGGTTCAGGATCTGTACCTCGAAGGCAAGAAGTCCGAAGCGGCCGCGGCGATTCCGCTTGCCATGGTCGAGGATGTCGCCCTCGTCGGTCCGGCCGACAAGATCCGCGGCGAACTCGAACAGTGGAAGGAAACCTGCATCACCACTTTCCTGGTGAGCGGTCCGGCCATGGTGCTTCCGCATTACGCCGACCTGATTCTCGGCTGAGCCGCGTGGACCTCCAGTCCCTGACCGTCGCCGAACAGCAAGAGCTGCTGCGGTCGGGTGAAGCTTCTTCGGCCGAGCTCGTCGAAGCCGCGTTGAGGCGAATCGAGGCCGTGCAGCCATCACTGAACTGCTTCGTGCATGTCTGGGCCGACCAGGCACTTGAACGTGCTCGCTCACTCGGTCGTGGCGATGGACCGCTCCATGGAATTCCCGTGGCGATCAAGGACACCACTCCATGGGCCGGGCATCCCGTGACACTCGGTTCACTCACCCAGCGCAACGTCGTTGCCGAGCAGACGGCTTGGGTGGTCGAGAGACTTCTAGCCGCGGGTGCCGTGATCGTGGGGAGCACGAACACGCCCGAGTTCGCGCATGCGAGCATCACCGACAATCGGCTGTGGGGTGCCACGCGCAATCCATGGAACACGACCCGCACGACCGGTGGTTCGAGCGGAGGCTCCGGAGCGGCTGTGGCTTCGGGCTGCGTGGCGGTGGCCGAGGGCAGCGACATGGGTGGCTCGGTGCGCATCCCGGCCGCTTGGTGCGGAGTCGTCGGTCTGAAACCATCGCTCGGACGTATTCCGATGGATGTGCTGCCCGGACTGTGGGACACCATCTCGCATCACGGCCCACTTGCACGTTCGGTCGACGATGCGCGGCGATTCGTCCAAGCCGTTCAGGGGCCATCGCTCCGTGATCCGTATTCCGTGCATCCACCATTGGGTTCGCCGATGGCAGAGGTTCGGGGGCTTCACGTCGCCCTCACCACCGATCTCGGTTCTTGGGCGGTCGATGCGGAGATCGCCGGCGTCGTCACCGATGTTGGCCGTCGGCTCGAGTCGGTCGGCCATCGGATCTCGACCGACCTCGGAGCGCAGCCGCTCTTCACAGCTCGCGACAACGCGCTTTGGTTGGAGATGTGGGGAGTCTTCATGGCCACGTATTACGGACACCTCGCCGAGACCAAGTCCGACGAGATGGATCCCGATGTGCTGGCCCTCATCGAACTCGGGCGATCGTTCAGTGCGGTGGACGCCAAACGCATGGAGATCGAACGGACGAGCGTGTGGCGACGGGTCGCCCGAGTACTCGAGACTCACGACGTGATCATCTGTCCGACGATGTCGTTGCCACCCGGACCGGCAACCAAAGCCGACAATCGGCGTCGATACTTCATGGACGACGAAGGCCGTTATCACGGTGAAGACATGACGTCGGTGTGGAATCTCGTGTCGCCGTGTCCGGTGATCTCCGTTCCCGGCGGACGTCACTCGGGTGGTGAGCATGATGGTTTACCCATCGGCGTACAGATCGTCGGGCGACCGGGCGCCGAGGATGTCGTGCTGGCCCTGGCCGCCGAGATCGAACATCAGGTCGATTCGCCTCGGTGGCGACCGATCATCTGAACCACGCGCGTCTGCACGGAGGTCGAAAGAGTCAGTCGCAGCAGGAGTCGCGCCAGCCGCAACCCTTGCACTTGAAGTGCGCGTGTTCCGGGAAGAGATCGCCTCCGCACAGCGGGCATTCCGCGAACGTGCCGAGGGGCGACCGGCATGAACCGCCGTCTTGTGGAGGTGAGACGAGTTGCTCGAGGGGACGTACGGTTTGCTCGTTACCAGTCACACGTCAAGTGTGCCACGGCACCCTGATCCGGCCGAGGACCCTCAGTAGGCTCGCCACGCCCCCATGACCGATTCCCCCGACTCCGCTCTCGCGCCGCTTCCGCACCCTCACCGTGCGGGAACTGCACGCGCTGCGTTCGCTTACCGCGACTATCGACTCGTGTGGACCGGACTTCTTCTGTCGAGCATCGGCACCTGGATGCAGAACCTCGGCTTGCCGGCCTACATCGACGACCGAACGGGGTCGGCCAAGATCGTGAGCCTCCTGATCTTCGCCCAACTCGGCCCACTTCTGTTGTTGGCGATTCCGGGCAGCCTGATCGTCGATCGCCTGAACCGACAACGGTTCCTCCTTTCCATGCAATGGATGCAGCTCGTGTTCTCGCTCGTGTTGGCGGGCATCGTCTCGGTGGACGGGCCGATCTGGGCTCTCTTTCTTGCGCAGTTGGTGATCGGTACATCGAATGCACTGAACGCACCGGCCTTTCAGGCCAGCATCCCCCTCCTCGTCGATCGCCGCGATCTCGCCGGGGCCATCAGCATGAACTCGATCCAGTTGAACGGCAGTCGGGTTCTCGGCCCCAGCCTGGCCGCTCTCCTCACTTTGTGGGGTGTCTCGACTGCTGGTCTCTTCGTGATCAATGCGGCGACGTATCTCTTCCTCATCGTGGCCCTCATGATGGTTTCGATCCCCGACGTACGCGGTGAGCATGCCGAAGAAGGCTGGCGCCAGTTCCTGACCGGTCTGCGTATCAGCCGCGAACGCCCCGTGCTTTCCCGTCTGTTGGTATCGATGGCCTCGTTCTCGCTCTTCTCGCTGGTTTTCGTGGCGCTCTTTCCGTCGGTCACCCGGATCAACTTCGGTGTCGATCCGGCCAGCTCGACATTCAAGTGGCTCTACGCGGTCTGGGGATTCGGGGCCTTCATCGGTGCACTGGCCATGGGCACGTTCCTCGCGCGAATCCATCGTCCGAAAGTCATCAGCCGCGGTTTCCTCGGCTTCGCCGTTTCTCTCGCTGCCTACGCCATCGTTCGTCATCCGGCCCCCGCCTTCCCGATCGGGTTCTTCCTCGGAACGTTCTATTTCCTGATTGCCACCGCCATGGTCACTTCGTTCCAACAGAATCTTCGCGACACCGAACGCGTCCGTGTGATGCCGTTGTGGTTCATGTCGTTCGGCGGCACGATCACCGTGGGTGGCTTGATCGCCGGCCCGATCATGGACGCCATCGGTGCACGGTGGATCCTCTTGGCCGGTGCCGTCTACGCGCTGTTCCTCGCCTGGTGGTGCGATCTCGACCGACTTCCGAAGTCGGCGTTCCTCAACGAGGGCTGACCGACTC
>JBEGQB010000033.1:0-11488 GCA_041181165.1 Actinomycetota bacterium | reverse complement strand
CCGACCCCGACGATCATGGCCACGATTATCGGCGCCAGCGATCGGCGACTTCGCTGATCGGCTGGATCAGAAGATCGGCCACCGGGATCGAGCCCAACAATTCGTCGCGCAACTCGCCTTCGGTCTCCGAGACCCAGTCGACGAGTCGTTCGTAGCGTCGGTCGTACCCCTGAAGCACACCGCGCATCACGTTGGCCGGCCGGAAATCGTGGAACTTCACGTGCAGGAGGAGGATTCCGACGGTCGCTCCGGCCTTGACCTCGGGCACGAAGATCACCGTGCGTCCATCCGATCGTCCGCGCGCGACCAACACCTCCTGTTCGAGCGCGACGCGTCGCTTGGTGCCGACGAGAACCGGATTGCGATCGACGCGACTCGGAACATCGCGAGACAACCCGGATCGGTCGACGATCGAGATCGTCGAGGCCGGCTCCCCCTCGATGCGATAACGCGTGTAACCGACCACGGCTTCCACGGCCGGATCGAGATCGGCCAGGACCTTGAGAGTGCGGTACGACAGCGCTTCGCGACCGGTACCGGCGTTCAGGACTTCCTGGACCAAAGGACGATCGAGAACTCCTTCGTCGCTGCGGGAAATGCCGACCGTCACGGTCTTGGCTTGGTGTTTGATGGCGTCGATCGGTCGGGTGAGCTCTTCGATGGCCCGGGTGAGAGCGAGGGTGAGGTCGTCCACGAGAGCGGCCGGTGTTCCGACCTTGCCGGTTTCGGACTGATACGCCTCCACCGGGCTTGAGTCGAGAACCACGCGGAACATCGACGCGAGGCGAACCGCAGTACTGGCCTCGAGGTGTCCGTCGTAGGAGCCGACTCGAAGAGTCTCGCGGAACTTGTCGGAGGCCGAACGAAGCGAACGTCGCAACGTGGTCAGTACCGAAGCGCCCTCGTCGATGGAGAGGACCGCGTGTTCGACGATCTCCCGTGCTTCACGGAGAGAACGAGCCAGATCATCGATCGCCCGCGCCGCCTCGTAGCCGAACAGATGCCCGACCACCGCGCTGAGCACGAAGGCCAGTGACGGATCGACGACCGGGACCTTGATGACGGCCATGGCGGAGTCGAAGCGATTCTCGCCTTCGGACGCGATCACGATCGGCGACGCCTTGTGCGCGCGATAGATGGCGATCTCCTTGGCGACGTCGTCAGCGTTGCTCCCGACCAGACCCGCCGCGCATACGAGGATCATCGGCTCACACGACAAGTCGATGTGCTTCTTGTCCTCGGTCACATCCGACGAGATGCTCTTGTAGCAGAGCTCGCTCAACTTGATGCGAACTTCCTGAGCGGCGATCGTGTTGGGTCCATTGCCGACCACCGCCCAGTATCGCTTCGGGGGGGCGAGACGCGAGGCCACGTCGGCGATCTGCGAACGCAGGGCGATCGTCTCGCTCATTGCCTGAGGAAGGTGTCGCAAACCGTCGAGTAGCTCATGGCGACGATCATCGCTTCCGAGCCCCATGATCTCGCTCAGTGCACTGGCCAGCAGAACGCCAGCGGCGACCTGCGCGTAGAAGGCCTTGGTGGACGCGACGCTCATCTCGACATCGCGACCATCGCTCGTGAATAACACGCCATCGGCTTTGTCGCACAGATCGCTACCACGACGATTGACGATGGCGATCACCGCTGCTCCACGGCTCCGGACGAGGTCGACGGTTCGATTGGTGTCGGTCGTGGTTCCGCTCTGGCTGACCGCGATCACGAGTGTGTCGGACATGTCGAGCTGGAGGCCGAAGCCCGACAATTCGGTTGCGGTGAGCGAGTCGACGTCGAGACGTCCACCGGTGAGCTGGTCGAAGACCAACGCGCAGCTCTGACCGGCCACCGCCGCCGTGCCCTGACCGATCACACGTACCTTGGAGATCGAACCACTGGTGAGCCTGCTCACGAGAGCGGGCGGCAAAGCGCGATCACCGGGCACCGCACGAAGCCGTCCGTCGATGTCACTGATGCGGCCGCGAATCGTCTTGCGGAAACTCGACGGAGCCTCGGAGATCTCCTTCAAGAGGAAATGTGGATGGTCGCCGCGATCGATGTCGCGCGTCGTGACCTCGGCTCGAACCAACTCGGCTGGGTCGATCGGCAGGTCGGTACCGTCATAGGCGATCCGCCGGACACCGTCGAGCGAACCCGCGAGTCGCCCGTCGAGAACGACGATCTGTCCCTTCGAGTCGGTGAGCTCGGCCGATCCCACTCCTTCGCCGTCGAGGCGGAGATAATCGGATGTCTCCTCCACGACTCCATACGGTTCACTGGCGACGACGAAGAGATCTTCGGCGAGACCGACCATCAAACCCTGACCGCTGCCACGCAAGGCGATCATCAATCGATCGGGATCGTCGGTGGCCTGGGCAGCAATGGCCACTGAACCCTCGAACGATGCCACCGTTCGGCGGAAAGCTTCAACGGTGTCGACTCCGGAAGCGCAATGGCGGTTCACCATGGCGGGGATCACTTTGGCATCCGTCGTGATCTGGTGGGCGAAGTTCAGACCGTGTTCGATTCGAAGATCGGCGTGGTTGTCCACATCGCCGTTCAATGCAGCCACGACGTACGGGCCGTCCGTATCGCCGGTCATCTCGTGGTTGACCGGATGCGCGTTGGGTTCGGAGATGATGCCCACACTCGCCCACCGTGTGTGGGCGACGAGTGAGGTACGAACCTCCGGGTGGGCGAGCGCGCGTCGGAGAAGTTCGTCGTCCACGACCGCCCGGCGTAGCGCACGCGTGTTGTCCCCGAGTTCTCCGATCTCGGAAGCCGCTTTGTACACGAATGAAAGAATCGGCGTGTCACCGTCGATCCAGCGGACCGAACGATTCTGGAACAACGGGTCCCCGGAGCGATCGCCGAGCAAACGACTCACTGCCGGATCGTCGCGATGTAAGCCGTGGTTCCAGACGAAGACGTGCACGCCTGCTGAATCGCGGCCGCGCACCTCGAGACGATCGAGCACCGAGAACGACTGCTGGATCATCAGGTAGGCGGCGATCGATCCCGGGTTGGCATCGCGACCACAGAGTTCGAGGACGGATTGCGCCGTGCGAAGTCGATCGTTGCGCACGGCCCACAGTGCGTCGCGAAGGGCGATGAGGTCGGCCGCCCGACGCTCGAGATCGTCACCGGTGATCGCTCCGGACTCGAGGAGGGAGTCCTCGGTGGCTACGACCGCGTCGAGCCGGTCGAGTCGTGCCGTGAGGGCAGCAGTCAGTTCGCGATGGTCGAGGAGAGCTCGGACTCCGGGAACACCCTTCAAGAGCGCGTTGGCCGATTGCACCGATTCGGCCATCTCGGCGACACCCGAAAGCTCCGTGGCACGATCGAGGTGGGCGAGGATCTCACTGGACGTCGGCACCGGTCGACCCGACGGGCGACCCACGAGAGCGACGATCCCGCACATGACGAACAGGTTACCGAAGCACCATTCGGCCCATCAGGGCAGGTGGAGACGTTTCAGGCAGTGCCAAAGGCGGCGCGAACCGCAACACACAGGCGTTCAGCGGCTTCTTCGGCCGTCTGCGCACTCGCCGCTTCGACCATCACCCGCACCAAAGGTTCGGTTCCGCTCGATCGAACGAGGACACGTCCATCGGTTCCCAGCGCAGTTTCCTCGCGAGCGATGGCATCGGCGATCTCGGCCGCGGCATCGGATGGTCGACGGGCAACCCGTACGTTCATCAACACCTGCGGATACGAGCGCATGACAGCTGATGCAAGTTCACTGAATCGTCCACCGCGTCGCTGCAGAATCGACGACGTGACGATGGCTGCGACGAGACCATCGCCCGTCGTGCTGATGTCGCGATGAATGATGTGTCCACTCTGTTCTCCGCCGAGAACGAACCCGCCCTCTTCCATTGCATCGAGCACGAAACGATCGCCAACGGCGGTGGTCACGACTTGGATACCGGCGGCCTCCATGGCCCGGTGGAAACCGAGGTTGGCCATCACGGTGACGACGACCGCTCCCCCATTGAGGCGACGCGACTCGAGGCGATCGATGGCCGCCAGAGCGATGAGTCGATCACCATCGACGGCGGTTCCGAGGTCGTCGACCGCGATCACACGATCTCCGTCGCCGTCGAACGCGAAGCCGATGTCGGTACGACCCGCCTGTCGGATGAAGTCACACATGCCTTGGGGGTGAGTGGCACCCGACTGTTGGTTGATGTTCTGGCCATCGGGCGCATCATTGAGCACGATGACGTCGGCACCGAGTCGACGGAACGCAACCGGAGCGACTTCACTCATCGCGCCGTTCGCGGTGTCGAGCACCACGTGAAGTCCGCGCAACGAGTCCTCACCGAAGATGGCGACGATGCGATTCACGTAGTCGCTCGTCGAATCGATCCGACGAGCGACGACCCCCACGCGTCGCGGGGTCGACCCACTCGGGTCCCGTGCGAGGATGCCCTCCAGTTCGGCTTCGATGCGGTTCTGCTGATCATCGGTCAACTTGCGGCCGCCCGCCGCGAACACCTTGATCCCGTTGTCGGTCCAGGGGTTGTGTGATGCCGTGATCACCACCCCGGGTTGCCGCTCGTCAGCCGCCACCGCAGCGATGGCCGGGGTGGGCAGCACCCCGAGATCGACCACATCGACTCCTTCAGCGGCGACTCCCGCTGCGAAGGCCGCCTGTAGAACGGGGCCCGACGCACGCGTATCGCGTCCGATACAAACCGATGAAGGAGCGAGTACTCGACCGACGGCGCGACCGAGCGCCAGCGTGAATTCTGGTGTGATCTCGTGGATGGCGACGCCGCGAACACCGTCGGTTCCGAACCGAGGTCGTTGCGACGGCTCCGGCATGCGCCGACCGATCAGCGCTTGGTGTACTGCGGAGCCTTACGAGCCTTCTTGAGGCCGTACTTCTTGCTCTCCTTGCGACGCGAGTCGCGTGTGAGCAATCCGGCCTTCTTCAGGGCCGGACGGGCTTCCGGATCGAGTTCGGCGAGCGAACGAGCCAAGCCCATGCGCATCGCGCCGGACTGACCGGTCACACCACCACCGATGATCGTGGCGTCGACGTCGTACTGCTCGGCGGTGTTGGTGACGCGCAGAGCCTCGGTCGCCGAGTTGCGCTGCGTTGCGGTACCGAAGTACTGATCGATCGGCTTGCCGTTGATCGTGACCTTGCCCGAACCGGGACGAACACGCACACGGGCGACGGCGGCCTTGCGACGGCCGGTGGTCTGGGTGAGAGGCTTCGACATGGTGCTACAAACCTGAACTTTCAGCGCGCCTTGGCGTGGTCGATGGTGCGGACTTTGGGATTTTGTGAGCCGTGCGGATGTTCGGCACCGGCGTAGACCTTCAGTTTCTTGATCATCTGTCGGCCGAGCGGACCCTTGGGCAACATGCCGCGAACCGAACCGCGGATGGCTTCGTCGGGACGACGCGCCAAGAGGTGTGCATACGTCTCGCTCTTCAAGCCGCCCGGGTAACCCGAGTACGAGTACACCATGTGGGTGTCGGCCTTGCCCGAGGTCATGACGACCTTGTCGGCGTTGATGATGATCACGTGATCACCCATGTCCATGTGAGGCGCGAACACCGGCTTGTGCTTGCCGCGCAGGATGCGCGCCGCTTCGGTGCAGATACGACCGAGGATCATGCCTTCGGCATCGATCACGTGCCATTCGCGCTTCACGTCGCTGGCCTTGGGCGAATACGTACTCATGACTTCTTCTTTCGACTTCGACCGGAGAGCCCAATGGCCTCTCGCAGGAACCGCTAAATAATACGGCCGACCTCGGCAATTTCCCCCTGGCCAGCCTTCTCGTTCCCGCTGGGGGGTGGGTAGCCCACCTCCCAGAGGCACAGACCCTGGGGCGGAGCCACCTGCCCGGCCGCGGTCCGCTGCCCGGCCCGCAGGATTCCCGACATCTGCCCAGGGGTGAGCCGGCCCAAGCCGACATCCACCAGGGTGCCCACGATCGAGCGAACCATCTGATGACAAAACGCCGTGGCTCGAATCTCGAACCGAAGAACCCGGGCTCCCCGCTCACTCGTGAGTTCGGTCCATTCCGTGAAGAGAACCCGGCGGATCATGGAGGGCTCGGGCTCGCCGTCGGCCACCTTGGGTCGACGACAGAACGACGAAAAGTCGTGCTCCCCGATGAGTGGATCGCATGCCATCTGCATGAGAGGAAGGTTGAGCTGCTCGCTCACGTGCCACGAGGTGGTGGCCAAGAACGGGTCCGGTTCGGGTGCGGCCAGGATCGTGTATCGGTAATGACGCCAAAGCGCCGAGAAACGAGCGTTGAAATCGTCCGCAGCCTCGGCGGCGGCCCGCACCACGATGCCGGGCGCGCACATCTTGGTGAGCCGCCGCGGCAGCGATCCGAGATCGAGATCCCGCGGTAGATCACAACTGACGACTTGACCCCAGGCGTGAACACCGGCGTCGGTCCGTCCGGCGCCGGTGATCTCCACCGACGTCTGCGTGATCGTCGACAGCGCAGTGCGAAGATCACCAGCCACCGTGCGGACATCGTTGTTCTCGGCAAAGCCGTGGAAGTTCGAACCTTCGTAGGCCACAAGCAGACGAACCCGCCGATGGGCGGGTTCGTTGGACGAGAGTGCTGACGACATGGGGCCGGGCCCCGGCCGAATCAGACGAGTTCGACGCGCGCCATGGGGGCGTTGTCGCCCTGACGCGGACCGAGCTTCAAGATGCGCAGGTAGCCACCGTTGCGGTCGGCAAAACGCGGGGCGATGTCGGAGACCAACTTCGAGGTCATCTCCTTGTCGCCGAGGTACGACTGCAACTGGCGGATGCGGTGCAGGCTCGCTGCATCACCGGTCTGGGCCTTCTTGGCCTTGGTGATGAGCTTCTCGGCGATCGGGCGCAGAGCCTTGGCCTTGGCCTCGGTGGTCTCGATCGCCTCAGCGGCGAACAACGACGCGGCGAGGTTGGCCATCATCAACTTCTGGTGTGCAGAACTGCCACCGAACTTGCGGGCACGACGGGGTGTTGCGGGCATGGTGATCTTTCCTTACTCGAGGCTCAGCCGCGCAGCGACAAGCCGCGCTCGTCGAGCTTCTGCTTGACCTCGTCGAGGCTCTTCTGGCCGAAGTTGGTGATGTTGAGAAGATCGTCCTCGGTCTTCTGCAGAAGTTCGCCGACGGTGTTCACCTGGGCGCGCTTCAGACAGTTGCGCGGACGCTCGGAAAGGTCGAGATCCTCGATCGGGATGTCGAGATCGGGACTGGCCGCACCGGCCTGGATGACCTCACCCAGCTCGAGACCCTTGGGCTCAGCCGAGAGATTGGCGACCAGATCGACGAGTGAACGAAGAGTGGCGCCCGCCGAGGCCAGGGCCTCACGCGGTGACATGGTGCCGTCGGTCTCGATGTCGAGAACGAGCTTGTCGTAGTTGGTCGACTGCTCGACACGGGTCGGCTGGACGTCGAACATGACGCGACGCACCGGCGAGAAAATCGCGTCGATCG
Organism: Actinomycetota bacterium; assembly: GCA_041181165.1. Taxonomy (GTDB): domain Bacteria; phylum Actinomycetota; class Acidimicrobiia; order Acidimicrobiales; family Ilumatobacteraceae; genus Casp-actino8. Next base: position 4,018 of record JBEGQB010000033.1, on the reverse strand, counting down.
GAATGGTGCCGATCGTGCGCGAACCGGTTTCACGGTCACTCGACATGTATCCCTTGCCGCGCGACACGGTGAGGTCGAGAGCAAGACGACCCTTCGAGTTCACATGGGCGAGCACCAATTCGGGGTTCAGGATCTCGATTTCCGGCGGGCACTTGATGTCACCGGCGGTGATGACCTTGTCGCCACGCTCGTCGAGCCGCAGAACGATGTCGTCCTCACCTTCGTACCGGAGCACGATGTCCTTCAGGTTGAGGATGACGTCGGTGACGTCCTCGGACACTCCGTTGATGGTGTCGAACTCGTGAAGGGCTTCGTCGAACTTCACGGTGGTGATGGCCGCTCCCGGGATCGCCGACAGAAGCGTGCGGCGCAGCGAGTTGCCGATCGTGTGACCGAAGCCGGGCTCGAGCGGACCGACAGCGAAACGCTGGCGGTTGTTCGATTCCTCGTTGTCGGCTTCGACGGTGGGGCGCTGGATGACGAGCATGTTGCTTCTTCCGTTCGTGAGGGAGGCGGTGATTACTTCGAGTAGAGCTCGACGATGAGCTGTTCGCGGACGGGCACGTCGATGTGCTCACGCGACGGCTCGGTGCGCACGGTGACCTGCTTGCCACCGTCGCCGCCCTCGAGCCAGCCCACGAGCGAGCGGTCGAGAGTGTCGATGTTGTTCTGGATCACGATCATGTTGCGGGCCTTCGGCGAGAGGCTCACGACGTCACCGGCCTTCACTCGCGCACTCGGAATGTTGAGACGCTTGCCGTTGACGAGGACCAGACCATGGCTCACGAACTGCCGTGCTTGCGGACGCGTCGAGGCGAACCCGGCGCGGTACACGACGTTGTCGAGACGGAGCTCGAGGAGGCGCAACAGGTTCTCACCGGTCGGGCCGGCCAGACGGTTGGCTTCTTCGTAGGTCTTGCGGAACTGACGCTCGAGGACGCCGTAGATGTACTTGGCCTTCTGCTTCTCCTGGAGCTGGGTCAGGTACTCGCTGCCGCTCGAACGACGACGAGTGCGACCGTGCTGTCCCGGGGGGAAGGGGCGACGCTCGAGAGCCTTTGCGCCCTTGTCGTTCTCGAAGACGTTGACGTTCAGACGGCGCGACAGACGCACCTTGGGTCCGGTGTAACGGGCCATGACTTAGTTCCTCTTCCGCTTCGGCATCTTGCAACCGTTGTGGGGAACCGGAGTGACGTCCTTGATGCCAGTGACTTCGATTCCGGTGTTCTGCAACGAACGGATGGCGGTGTCACGACCGGAGCCGGGACCCTTGGCGTGCACTTCGACCCGACGCATGCCCTGTTCGAACGCGGCCTTGGCCGCCTTCTCGGCGGCCAACTGCGCGGCGAACGGTGTGCTCTTGCGCGAACCCTTGTAACCGACTCCACCGCCCGAGGCCCAAGAGACCACGTTGCCCTCGTTGTCCGAGATGCTGACGATCGTGTTGTTGAACGAGCACTTGATGTGGCAAACGCCAACAGAAACGTTCTTGCGCTCGCGCTTGCGGGGGCGGCGTCCGCCCGGCTTCGGCTTGGCCATGACTTACTTCCTCACTGCCTTCTTCTTGTTGGCCACTGTCTTTTTCGGGCCCTTGCGGGACCGGGCGTTCGTCTTGGTTCGCTGACCGCGCACCGGAAGGCCCTTGCGGTGACGGACTCCCTGCAGACACTGGATCTCGATCTTGCGCTTGATGTCCTGCTGCACTTCGCGGCGCAGGTCACCTTCGACGGTGAGGTTCTGATCGACCCACACGCGGATGCGATTGACTTCTTCTTCGGTGAGATCGCGAACCCGAGTGTTGGGGTTCAGACCGAGATCGCCGCAGATCTTCTGGGCCGTCGGCTTGCCGATACCGAAGATGTAAGTGAGCGAGATCTCCAACCGCTTTTCGCGGGGGATGTCGACGCCGGAAATACGAGCCATGCCTGCCTGTTTCTTCTTTCTTCTCAGCCCTGCCGCTGCTTGTGGCGCGGGTTCTCACAAATGACCATGACCCGTCCGTGACGACGGATCACTTTGCACTTCTCACAGATCTTCTTGACACTCGGTCGGACCTTCATCGGTCATCTCACTTCTTGTTCGTTCACTTGTAGCGGTAGGTGATGCGACCTCTGGTGAGGTCATAAGGAGTCAGTTCGACTTGAACCTTGTCGCCGGGAAGGATGCGGATGTAGTTCATGCGCATCTTTCCGGAGATGTGCGCCAGAACCTTGTGGCCGTTCTCCAACTCGACTCTGAACATGGCGTTCGGGAGCGATTCGAGGATCGTGCCTTCCAAGAGAATGGCGTCGTCTTTGGGTTTTGCCAGAACTGCCTCCTCGGCGGTCGTTTGGGATGACGGACTGAAGCGCGGTGGACGACCTGCTTCAGGGCCGACTGGCAAGGCTACCGCCCTGCTCAGGCGTCACCACCGGGTCGGATCCCAATTGTCAAGCACCATCCGTACCGACCTCAGCGGCCCCGCCGGGCGGTTTCGATGGCCGTGGTCAGTCGTTGGAAGACGGCGTCGGGGCCGGCTGTTCCGTCCACCACGGTCAGGCGTCCCCGGGACCCGTAGTACTCGAGGAGCGGGGCGGTTTGGGTCTCGTACAGGTCGAGGCGCCGGCTGACCGATTCCTCGGAGTCGTCGTCCCGCTGGACCACGTCTCCCCCACAGAGGTCGCAGATCCATGGTTGGCGCTCTCGGCCCGACGCCGTGTAGTTGGTGCCGCAGTCTCGACAGACCCGGCGGGCCGAAATCCGGGCCAGAACCAGATCGCGAGGCACATCGAGGTCGATCACGGCGTCGATGGGAAGTTCGGCGGTGATGCCGTCGAGCGCCTCGGCCTGAGCAACGGTTCGGGGGAAACCATCCAGGATGTAGCCGCGGCTGCGGGCATCCTCCTGATCGAGGCGCGTCCGCACCAACTCGATCATGATCTCGTCCCCCACGAGACGACCCGACTCGATGACCTGCTTGGCCATCTGGCCGAGCTCGGTGCCTTCACGAACCGCGGCACGCAGCATGTCACCGGTCGAGATGTGCGGAACCACGAAGTGCCGCGACATGCGCTGGCACTGAGTTCCCTTTCCGGCGCCTTGGCGACCGATGATGATGAGCCGGACGCCCGCGATCATGGGTCAGCCCCGGCGTACGTCCCGACGCCGGTCGAGCGTCACTTCAGGAATCCCTCGTAGTTGCGCAGCATCAACTGACTGTCGACCTGACGCATCAGTTCGAGAGCCACGCCGACGGCGATCAACACAGTGGTTCCGGCGAACGGGAACGAACGAACGTCTCCGATCCAGAGGATGATGTACGGAAGAATCGCAATGAACGCCACGAATAAGGCTCCGGGGAGCGTGATCCGGTTGACGACCTTGCCGAGGAAGCGCTCGGTCTGCGGTCCGGGTCGAATACCCGGAATGAATCCGCCCTGACGACGAATCTGATCGGCCTGACGCATGGGATCGAAGGCGATCGAGTTGTAGAAGTAGGCAAAGGCGACGATCAGCAGCGCGAAGGTGACGATGTAGAGAAGCCCTTGTGAAGACACGAGGTTGCGGTCGACCCAACTCGTGAGGCTGGCCCGCCAACCGGTGTCGGTGCCGATCACGTTGGTCACGAGAACGGGCAACAGAAGGAGTGAGCTCGCGAAGATGATCGGAACCACGCCGGACTGGTTGACCTTCAGCGGAATGTAGGTGCTCTGACCGCCGTACATCCGCCGACCGACCACCCGCTTGGCGAACTGCACCGGAATACGGCGTTGGCCGAGTTCGACCCGGACCACCGCGACCAGAATGCCGATCGAAACGGCAACCAGCATGCCGAACACCACCCATTTCTTGCTCTGCAAGATCGAGTAGTAGCTGAACGGCAGACCGCTCACGACCGACGCGAAGATCAGGATGCTCATGCCGTTGCCGACACCACGCTGGCTCATGATCTCGCCCATCCACATGAGAAGTGCAGTGCCGGCCACCAAAGTGATGATCACGAGCGGACCGCGGGGCCACATGCCATCGGGCAGCAGCA
>JBEGQB010000032.1:0-11557 GCA_041181165.1 Actinomycetota bacterium | reverse complement strand
CGGTACGAGAGATCGCGCGAGTTCGGTGAGTTCGATTTCGCTCGGTCCGCCCACATCGGACGCCGTGAGGCCGGTGAGGCGCACGACGTTGCCGGTGGCCGACTCCACCGAAGCCACTCCCCCGAGCAGACGTCCGGTGCCTCGCAGAGCGGCAATGCCATCGAGAATTCGGCGTCGCATCTCCACCGGACCGCACGAGTGGACCTGCGCCGCACCGGGTTGTTTGCCGAAACCGACGACGGCCATCTTGGTGCATCCACTCTCGATCGGACCCTTGAAGCAGGTATGCGGCTTGATGCGGTTCACCGGAAGGATGCGGTCGGCGGCCGCTGCGTAGGTGTCGAGATAGAGCGGCATACCTGCCACCGTGCGCGCCACCTCGACGACGTCCATCGTGGCTCGGATCTCGGCTCCAACGGCTTCTTCGGTCATCCCGAGTGAACGAAGCATCTCGAGTTGCCCTTCGGCCGTCGCTCCACCGTGACTTCCCATGGCCGGCACCACGAAGGGTTCGGCCCCGAGATCTCGCAGGCCGAGAACCGTGCCGCGCAACATTTCCACGCGCTGCGTGAGGCCGCGACTACCGCCACCCACCGCAACGGTCATTCCGGGTGTCACGTCGCGAGCGAACGTCAGGACGACTTCACGCCGCGTCGCTTCCACGACGTCGCCAACGGGCTCCGGATCGGGAACGGCCAGGCGCACTTCGTGCAGACGCGGAATCTCGAGTCGGGGGTCGAAGGGAAGCGTGATGCCCTCGCTCAGTTGGCGCCAAGGCGACTGGTGGGCACTCATTCCCTCATCGTGCCAGACGGCGTTCACCGGAGCGAGAGGTGGCCCGGCCGAGCCTCCAGCTCGATTCGGCTATGGTCGCCCGGGGGACGAGCATGACGACTTACGCCAATGGAAGACGCGTCGTGGACATCGACGCTCACATTCTCGAACCGGTCGGCTGGCTTCGCTCCTATGCGTCGAACGAATTCCGCGAACTCATCCCCGAAATGGGTGATGACGACCATGCCTTCGGGACGTACCTCGATGAGGCGATGGACGACCACCGTCGCCGAGCAGCGGATCCCGAGCTGCTCCAGAAAGCTCGAGCCGACTACATGACGATCGAGCGCAAGGGCTGGATGTCGTTCGGAGGATGGGACGTCGACGAACGACGTACTGCGCTCGATCAGCTGGGTTTCGAGTGTCAGGTGGTCTTCCCCACCGGCTCGTTCGCCCAGATCATCGCCACGCCCGACATCGCCCGACCCGAGGCGATCCGCGCGATGAATCGTGGCATCACCGAGTTCTGCTCGGATCCCCGCTTGCTTGCGAGTTCATATGTTCCCCTCGAGTTCGGACCCGATGTCGCGATCGAATTCGTGCAAGAAGCCGTTCGCACCGGTGCCTCGTGCATCCTCGTTGATTCGATCCCCGCGGCCTCCCAGAAGTCGTTCACCCATCCGTATTACGACGGGTTCTGGTCGGTCGTCCAGGACACCGGAATCGCCGTCTTCTTGCATGTCGGAGCCGACCAGCAATACCGGCCGGTTCCGCGTGCATTCTTCGACAACGGACGCGACATGTCTCATTTCCGGTCCGATGCGCCGGGAGATCCACTCTCGTTCATGGCGATCGGCTACCCGGCCGAATTGTTCCTGGCTTCACTCGTCTACGACGGAGTGATGGAGAAGTTCCCGGGACTTCGGTTCGGGGTCACCGAGCTCGGTGCCTCCTGGCTTCCTTCGCTCATGCGCTTCATCGACACCGGCTATCGCTCGTTTCGCCACATTCAGGATCTCTCCCACCTTTCGATGAAGCCATCGGAATACCTCCTACGTCAGGTGGTCGTGAGTCCTTTCGCAGGCGAGGACGTGGGCTGGATCATCGACCAAACCGATCCCGAGATGATCGCCTTCTCCTCCGACTACCCGCATCATGAGGGCACCGACGATCCGATTCGTCGTTTCGAGGCGAGCATGACCGAGGTCGGGGAGACCGAACGGCAGGCCTTCTATTACGAGAACGGTCGACGACTCCTCGCTCTCTGAAACGCCGACCACCACGACGTAGAGTCCCGTCGTGCGCATCGTGTCCCTGTTGCCCTCGACGACCGAGATCGTCTTCCAACTCGGACTCGCCGACCAGCTACTGGGCGTGACTTTCGAGTGCAACTTTCCGCCCGAGGCCAGAGTCGGCCGCGAGATCGTCGTCGGCGGAATGGACACCAAACACCTGACACCACTCGAGATCGATCTCCTCGTGCGCGAGCGACTGACACGTGGTGACGAGCTCTACTCACTCGACGAAGCAGCTCTCGCCCGCTGCGATCCGGATCTCATCCTCAGCCAAGATCTCTGCCGAGTATGCGCGGTACCGAGTGGCGACGTCGACGAAGCGGTGGCCCGCCTCAACTGTCGGGCCGATGTCCTGCAGATCGATCCACAGACACTCGACGAAGTCATCGATTCGGTGCTGACCGTCGCGCGAGCTGCCGGAGTCGAGCCCCGAGGTCGAGTGCTCGTCGATTCGTTGCGACATCGCCTCATCGAACTCGAAGCATCCGTCACCCGGTCGAATGCCGAGGAAGAACCCCGACCGAGCGTCTTCGTCCTGGAGTGGGTCGACCCACCTTTCGTTGCCGGACACTGGGTGCCCAACGTGGTCGTCGCCGGAGGCGGCCAACCGGTCCTGTCCCGACCCGGTGAAAAGTCCGTTCCCACTTCGTGGGACGAGGTCGCAGCAGCCGATCCCGACCACGTGATCGTCTCGCCATGCGGGTACGACCTCGCTGGTGCGGTGGCCCAGGCCGAGGGAATCCTCGAACTCCTGCCTCCTCGGGCCGCGATCTGGGCCATCGATGCCGACGCGGTGATGGTTCGACCCGGCCCCCGACTGGTCGACGGCGCCGAAGCGATTGCCGCCGCCCTGCACGGGATCGGCCCCCTTCCTCAGGACCTCATCCAGCGGGTTCGCTGAGTCGGTCCGTTTAGCCGGGGGGCCATTCATCGGGCAGAATGGGCTCTCTCCGGCATGAGCCGAGTTCGAAGGGGGTAACGGTGGAAATCCGTGTCACTGTGAATGGCGTCGAGCACAAGCACGATGTCGAACCGCGCACATTGCTCGTCCAGTACGTCCGTGAGCACCTCGGCCTCACCGGCACCAACATCGGGTGCGACACGTCGTCGTGCGGCGCCTGCAGTCTGCACGTCGACGGCGAAGCCGTGAAGAGTTGCACCATGCTCGCCGTGCAGGCCGACGGCACGTCGATCACCACCATCGAGGGAATGGCGGCCGCCGATGGCTCGCTGCATCCGATGCAGAAGGCTTTCATGGAGAACCACGGCTTGCAGTGCGGTTACTGCACTCCCGGCATGGTCATGGCCGCCACGTCGCTCCTGAAGGAAAACCCGAATCCGACCGAAGAGGACGTCCGCATCGGCCTCGAAGGAAACCTCTGCCGTTGCACCGGCTACCACAACATCGTCAAGGCCGTTCTGGCCTGCGCCGGAAAGTGAGCTTGCGATGATCCCCGCCGCCTTCGATTACGTGCGTGCCGGTTCGGCCGCCGAAGCCATCTCTCTCATCGGTGAACACGGCTCCGACGCCAAGTTCCTCGCCGGAGGACACAGCCTTCTGCCCCTCATGAAGTTGCGCCTCGCACAGCCTTCGGTTCTCGTCGACATCGGACGTGTCAAGGATCTCTCCTACATCAAGGACGCCGGCGATCACATCGCGATCGGAGCCCTGACCCGACACATGGACGTCGAGACGTCGAAGGTTCTCGCGCAGCATGCTCCCTTGTTGGCCCACGCGGCCGGCCACGTCGGTGATCCTCAGGTTCGTCATCGCGGCACCATCGGCGGTTCGATCGCCCATGCCGACCCGGCCTCGGATCTCCCGGCCACCACACTCGCCCTCGGCGCCACCTACGTCGTGCAGGGACCAAAGGGCACCCGTGAGATCGCGGCAACCGATTTCTACAAGGGTTTCCTCGAGTCGGCCCTGGCCCCCGACGAAATGCTCACCGAGATCCGCGTACCCAAGATGAACGGCGCCGGTTGGAGTTTCCAGAAGTTCAACCGTCGTGCACAGGACTGGGCCATCGTCGGTGTTGCCGCGTGGCGCCGGGGCAAGGAGTCCGGTGTCGCTCTCGTGAACATGGGCCAGACACCCGTGCTCGCTTCGAGTGTGAGTGCCGCCATCGCATCGGGAGCATCGGTTGCCGATGCTGCTCAGAAGGCAGTGGCCGAGGCTTCGCCCAGTGCCGACAACAACGCGAGCGTCGAGTACCGCGAGCACCTGGCCAAGGTTCTCGTGCGTCGCGCCCTCGAACACGCCAGCGCCTGATCACCTCGCCGGTCCAGAGTTAGCCTCGTCGTCCGTGCGCGGCTGGGGTTTGGTTCGCAACGTCGGGCTTCTGGCCTACGCGATCGCTTTCGTCTGGTCGTTCACGTACAACGGCTTACCGGTCGCACGTCTGGCGGTTCTGGCCTGGGTCGGCGGAGCATTCGTCGTCGGGAACATCGGCAGGTCGTGGCGCCGGCAGGTCCAGATGGTGCGCGACCTCGTCTTCTACGCGCTCATGTGGATGTCGTACGACTACTCGCGGGGAATCGCCGACACCTTCGGTTTCCCGCTCCAGGTCGAGGCGCCGCGCAACATCGACAAAGTTCTCTTCTTCGGCCACGACTCGAATCAGTTGGTGCAGGACCTCCTGTATCGACGTGACACGCCGTGGTACGAGGTGATCTTCTCGATCGTCTACTTCACACACTTTCTGTTTCCAGTTGCGGCCTCGGTGTATCTCTGGATCCGATATCGCGATGAATGGATCCGCTACATCCGCCGCTTCGCCACGGTCCTGTTCGTCGGCGTGGTGTGTTTCGTGGTGATCCCCACCGCCCCACCATGGATGGCCGCCAGCAATCAACACCCGTACCAAATCATGGACCAACTGTCGCGAACGACGGCCCGCGGCTGGTCGGAGCTCGGCCTCGACACGGTTGGCGTCCTTTTGATCCGAGGGCGCGAATGGGCCAACCCCACGGCTGCAGTGCCATCGCTGCATGCCGCATTCGCTTTGTTCCTCGTTGTCTTCTTCTGGAACCGGATTCAGTACAAATGGCTCCGCCGAGCAGTGGCCACATTCCCGATCCTGATGGCCCTCAGCCTCATGTACTTCGCCGAGCACTACCTCGTCGACATCCTGGCCGGGTGGCTGCTCGTGGTCGGATCGTTCTGGTTCTGGAACCGCTGGGAGCAACGACGCGAATCGCTTGCCACCACCGACCGGACCACCCCACGGGAGATGACCGAACCCGCCCACTGACTCGGACTACCCTCGTATCAGGAGAGGTGAGACCGGTGAGCAGCGTGGGCGACGACGACGAGTTCGACCCGCGGCATCTCGATGCCATAGCCGACGCCGACCCGTACCCGTACTGGTACGAAGACGCCGACGAGCCGGAGACGAATCCGACGCTCGTGCGTACCGAAACCTGCGACCTCTGCGTGATCGGTGGCGGTTACACCGGGCTGTGGACGGCGATCATCGCCAAGGAACGGGATCCGTCGCGCGATGTGGTGCTGATCGACGCTCATGAGGTGGGGTCGGCGGCCAGCGGCCGTAACGGAGGTTTCATGGAGGCCTCCCTCACCCACGGAGTGGCCAACGGACAGGCCCGCTTCAGCGAGGAAATGCCGCTGCTCGAGGAACTCGGACTCGACAACCTCAACCAGATCGAAGCCGCCATCAAGCGCTACGGAATCGACTGCGACTACGAGCGCACAGGCGTGATCGATGTCGCGTACGACAGCCATGCGGCCAGTTACCTCGATGAATTGCGCGACGATTTCCAACAATTGCGGTCGTTGGGCCAACGCGTGACCTGGCTCGACGAGGAACAGATGCGCGCCCAGGTCAATTCCCCCACCTACATCGGCGGACTCTGGCACCACGATCGAGCGGCCATCGTGGATCCGGCTCGGCTCGCGTGGGGTCTGAAAGCGGCGGCGGAGTCGCTCGGCGTTCGGATCTACGAGGACACCAAGGCCACCGCCATCGAACGAGACGGCGTGGGAGTCCTGGTGCAGACCCCACTGGGTCGGGTGCGGGCCGGCAAGGTGGCCCTGGCCACCAATGCGTTCAAGCCACTCTTGAAGCGCCTGAACAACTACGTCATTCCGGTCTACGACTACTGCATGGTCACCGAGCCGCTCACTGCCGAACAACTCGATCGCATCGGTTGGAAGAACCGCCAAGGTCTCTCCGACATCCCGAATCAGTTCCACTACTACCGACTCACCGAGGACAACCGGATCCTCTGGGGCGGCTACGACGCGATCTACTACTTCCGCGGCAAGATGAATTCCGAGCTCGAGAGCCGACCCGAAAGTTGGGCCCGCCTGAGTTCACATTTCTTCCGCACCTTCCCACAACTCGACGACGTGAAGTTCTCGCACACGTGGGGCGGTGCCATCGACACGTGTTCGCGTTTCTGTGTCTTTTGGGGTCGGGCGATGAGCGGCCGCGTCGCCTACGCCCTGGGCTACACCGGTCTCGGAGCCGCCGCCTCGCGCTTCGGTGCCGAGGTCATGCTCGATCTCATCGATGGTCGACGCTCACGCGCCACCGAAACCAGCTTCGTCAAGGACAAGCCGCTGCCCTTCCCACCCGAACCGTTCAGGTTCCTCGGCGTGCAGGCCACTCGGTGGAGCCTCGATCACGAAGACCGGACCGGCAAGCGCAATCTGTGGTTGAAAACCATCGATCGACTGGGTCTGGGTTTCGACACCTGAACCGTCATTCATCGAGACGGTTCGGGTCGAGACGAAGTTCCGGTGAGGCGTTTTCACCCAATCGGTGGCGACACCTCACCCGAAGGACTGATCAGAGACGTTCGATGATGGTGACGTTGGCCTGTCCGCCACCTTCGCACATCGTCTGGAGTCCGAAGCGTCCACCGGTGCGCTCGAGTTCGTGCAACAACGTCGTCATGAGACGGGCTCCGGTTGCTCCGAGCGGATGTCCGAGGGCGATCGCTCCACCGTTCACGTTCACCTTGGCGTGATCAAAGCCGGTTTCCTTCATCCAGGCCATCACGACCGGAGCGAAAGCCTCGTTGATCTCGACCAGATCGATGTCGTCGATCGACATTCCGGTCTTGGCCAGTGCTCGCTTGGTCGCCGGAATCGGGGCCGAGAGCATCATGATCGGATCGTCGGCGAGCACGCTCATGTGATGGATGCGCGCGCGGGGCTTCAGACCATGGGTCTTGACGGCCCCCTCGTTGGCGATCAGCAGCGCCGCTGAACCATCGGAGATCTGGCTCGCACAGGCCGCGGTGATCCGGCCGGTCGGCGTGAGAGTCGGCAACGAGCGGATCTTGTCCCAATTCGGTTCGCGCGGGCCTTCGTCGTGCTGCACACCGTTCAACGGAGCGATCTCGGCCTCGAAACGGCCTTCACTACGCGCACGAATCGCTCGCTGATGCGACTCGACGGCGAAGGCCTCCATCTCTTCGCGCTTCAGGTCCCACTTCTCGGCCATCATCTCGGCACCGACGAACTGGCTCACCTCGCCATTGCCATAGCGCGCCACCCAACCCGGTGAGCCGGTGAAGGGGTCGTCGAATCCGAGTGCCTGCCCGGCAGTCATGGCCGACGAGATCGGAATCATGCTCATGTTCTGCACGCCACCGGCCACGACGAGATCCATGGTCCCGCTCATCACGGCCTGCGCGGCGAAATGGACCGACTGCTGGGCCGAACCACACTGACGGTCGATGGTCGTACCCGGGACGTGTTGCGGGAGTCCGGCGGTCAACCAGCACGTGCGGGCGATGCATCCGGCCTGAGGTCCGACCGAGTCGACGTTCCCGAACACGACGTCGTCCACCGCATTCGGATCGACTCCCGTACGTTCGATGAGAGCCTTGATGCTGTGGGCGCCGAGGTCGGCCGGGTGCACGGTGGAGAGTCCGCCGCCCCGACGACCAACGGGTGTGCGGACGGCATCGACGATGTATGCGGTGGGGGTGCTCATCCCCTCGACGCTAGTCGCCTCTCTTCGAACGTCGTCGATCGGCGATGACGGTCGTCAGATCGACACGACCACCGACGAACCGTGTCCGAACAGGCCCTGATTGGCGGTGATGCCGGCTCGGGCGCCTTCGATCTGGCGGGCACCGGCTTGGCCGCGCAACTGCCAGACGATTTCGCACACTTGAGCGACGGCCTGGGCGGGAATCGCCTCACCGAAACACGACAAACCACCACTCGGGTTGACCGGAATCCGACCACCGATGGTCGTCGCACCGGATCGCAGAAGCTCTTCGGCCTCACCCTTGGCGCAGAGTCCGAGATGCTCGTACCAATCGAGTTCGAGTGCCGTCGAGAGGTCGTACACCTCGGCCATCGACATGTCGTTCGGTCCGAGGCCGGCTTCTTCGTAAGCCGCATGACAGATCGAATCCTTGAAACCGCGTTCGGGTGGCGCCACGACGGCTGACGAATCCGTGGCGAAGTCGGGCAATTCGAGAATGGTCTGCGGATAGGTGGGAGTGACGGTGCTCACCGCGCGAATGCGAGGTACACCCTTCAGCGAGCCGAGACGTTTCTCGGCGAACTCCCGACTCGTGACGATCATGGCGGCCGCTCCGTCGGAGGTTGCGCAGATGTCGAGAAGTCGCAGGGGATCGGATACGACCGGACTATTGAGAACGTCGGCAACCGTGCTCTCCTTGCGGAACCGGGCATTCGGATTCTCGAGTCCGTGACGCGAGTTCTTGACCTTCACCATCGCGAAGTCCTCCGACGTCGCTCCGTATAGGTCCATCCGGCGGCGGGCGAAGAGTGCGAAATAGACCGGATTCGTCGCGCCGAGGAGATGGAACCGCAGCCAATCGGGATCGCTCTTGCGCTCGCCGCCCACGGGCGCGAAGAAACCCTTGGGAGTCGTATCGGCACCGATCACCATGGCCACATCGCAGAATCCGGCCAGGATCGACGCGCGCGCCGTCTGCAATGCCTGAGCACCACTCGCACATGCCGCGTAACTCGAGGACACGCGCACACCCGTCCAGCCCATCTTCTGGGCAAAGGTCGAACCGGCGATGAATCCGGGATACCCGTTACGAATCGTGTCGGCCCCGGCGACGTATTGGATGTCCTTCCACTGCAGTCCGGCGTCGGCCAAAGCCGCCCGCGCCGCGACCATGCCGTACTCGGTGAAATCGTGTCCCCATTTGCCCCACGGGTGCATGCCGACACCCATCACCACCAGATCGCGGTCGTTCATGACACGACCTCGGACGCCGGCGCCCACACGTACACGATGTGCTCGGTCACGTTGCCGTCGTCACCGACTTCGGAGTACAGCACATCGGTCTCGAGTTGCATCCGCATGCCGACCCGAAGATCGGTGGCCAGCACGCCCTTGGGAGCCTGGCCGAGGACGATGATGCCCTCTCGTTCCAACTCGACGGCGACGAGCGCGTAGGGCTCGAACGGATCGGCAGCCTTGTACGGAGGCGGCGGCGCATAGCGATTCTCGGTGTAGCTCCAGACCCGACCCGTGCGCGACAGCGCCGTCATCTCGAGTTCGTCCGATTCACAATCAGGATTCGGACAGGCTCCGGCCCGCGGCGGAAACACATACGTTCCACAACTCGGACAACGTCCACCCAACAGATGCGGTTCTTGATCGAGAGTGAACCAACCATCGACGGCGGCCACGCGCTGAGTGCTCACGTGGTCAGACTAATCCGAGGTGCCCGCGTCGGCATCGGTCGACTGAATCTCGGTCAGAACCGGGATGACGTCGGTGGCCGCCAAGAGCGTCAGCGCATCGAGTGCCATGTGTACGCCGTCTTCGCGAAGACTTCCGGCACGGCCGCCATTCGCGGTCTCGGCTTCCTCCACGATGCTCGACCAACCGAACACCGTGATCTGCGGCCAGCGTTCGGCGAAGTCTTCGATCAGTCGGTTCCAGCCACGAACTCGTCGTCGGTCGGCGAAGTCGGCCCCTTCGAACGATCCCGACGTGATCGCCGGGCTGTCGAAGACGATCACCTTGGTGCCGTGAGTTTGGGCCGCCGCCATGAGTTCTTCCATCGCATCCAGATGTCGACTCGTGAATTCGTCGTCGTCCACGGAGTACCACTCGCCGTCGATTTCGTACCTCTGTTCGGATTGCTCCGGTACCGATGCAACGACGAGCAAGAACTCCGGTTCAAACTCGGCGAAGAGTGATTGCCATGTGGAATCCATGGTGGGGCATTTCGAGACGTCGAAGGCCATGTCCGGCCACCATCGCACGCTCACCGCGTCGACGATCGGACAATTGCGCCCCCCAGCCCAGAGAACGTCGAACCTTTCACCGGCGGCCGCGTTGATCGCGCTGGCGATCCCGTAGGAGGTCGAGTCGCCGATGACCATCACACGAGTTCTCTCGTCGAGTCCCTCGATGCCGTTGATCATCAACGCGAGCCCGTCGCGCATTTCCTTCGCCTCGGGACGCTCCAACAACGAGACGCTCTCCAGACGCGCATCGATGTCGGCCAGTTCTCCCTGCAGCCCATCGGCCACTGAGCTGTCCCAAATGAGAAGTGGCACCGTCAGGAACGGTGAGGTCAGATCACCGGCGTATTCCGACACGACACGAAATCGACGTTGCACGAGTTCAGGATGTTCGAGCAATGCGCTCGGTCGGTCCTTTCCGATCAGACCACGAAGCAAGACCCGTTCGGGACCACCAATGGCGAGCACGACGAGATCGGGTCGACGTCCACCCGACATCTCGTCCACGATCGAGTTCAGTGGTCGACATCCGTCGAGGACTTCACCGGCGGGTCGGATGGAACAACCAGGTTGTGAGAAGTCGACGACCTCGGCCCGGACATCAGCCGGCATTGCGGCCGATATCTCGTCCGCCGCCCCTTCGACGCTTCCGACTACGACGATGCGCAGCGAGTCCTCGACCGCCACCACATCCGCCCGCGCGGCTTGTGGTTCGGGGGACGAATCACCAAAGGCAACGACCTCATCGGGAGCCTCGATCCCCGTTGGCATCGCCACCGCCCCGGACGACACCGGCACCACGAGCAGAGTCACGCCGAGCAACGCGGCGACTCCCGATGTTGCGGCGCTCCTCGGTTCGGTGAGTACGCGGCGACGGCGAATCGGGTTCTCGATCCAGCGAGCAGAGGCGGCGGCCAGAACGAAAGTGACGATGGTTCGCACGAGGTTCAATCGCCAGCCGTCGAGGTCGATGCGGTCCTCGTCGAGCGCGACGATGACCGGCCAGTGGAACACGTACACCCCGTAGCTGATTCGACCGATGGCGACCAATGGCGACCAGCCCAGGACCGCGCGCAGCGGACCGGGCGCCAGAGCCCCAGCGACGAGTGAGGCCGAAACGATGGCAAAGACCGCCAGGCCACCGTCGTAGAGCCATCCATCGCTGCTTCCGCTGGCCATCACGAGAACGACGAAGACCACCATCGCTGCTCCGCCGAGGATCGCCAGCATCCGTGCGACCGCATTCGACACCTCGCGTCCGATC
>JBEGQB010000031.1:0-12031 GCA_041181165.1 Actinomycetota bacterium | reverse complement strand
ACAGCGGTGTATGCCGGCTCCGAACGCGACATGACGGTTCACCTGCCGGTCGATGATCACCCGGTCTGGATCCTCGAAGACTCTCGGATCGCGATTCGCTCCCGGAAAGTTCATGAGAATCCGCTCCCCGGCCTTCATCGGACAACCGTTGTAATCGACGTCCTCCAACAGGCGCCGGGCCATCGTGACCGGAGAGTAAGCACGGAGGAACTCCTCGATGGCGGTCGGCAGGAGATCGGCGTCGTTGGCAAGTCGGTGTCGGTCGTCCGGATGTGACGCGAGGTGCCACAGCGACGATCCGATCGATGACCACGTCGTGTCGACGCCGGCGATCAGCAGGAGACTGCACATGCCAAGGATGACCGATTCTTCGATCGGCTTACCATCGATCTCGGTATGGAGAAGTTCGGAGATCAGATCATCGGACGGGTTCTGACGCCGGTGAGCCACGGCCTCCTGGAAGAAATTGATCACTCCGAGAATCCCTCGTCGGCGCCTCTCCTCGTCGTAAGCGAACTCGAGAGTGTCTCGAACCCAACCGGTGAAGGTGTCACTCAGGTCATCGGGGACTCCCAGGATGTGGGCGATCACTCGAACAGGGATCTGTTGTGCGTAGTCGGCTGCAACATCACATTCCCCTTTGTCGATGAACGAATCGATCAGTCGATTGCAAAGATCTCTCGTCATCGGTTCGTAAGAGGCCGACTTCTGCGGACTCATCCAAGGCAGGATGAGCCGACGAGTCCAGGTGTGCAACGGCGGATCGGCGCTGATCGGGGGCACGCCGTACGGAAGAAGAACCGGCCCGGCCTGACCATCGACGGCCACGGGAGGAGGCACGACGGCGATCCCCCCGCCCGACGGGAAGGTGTCGATGTCTCGTGCAATGGTGGTGACATCTTCGTACGTCGTGGGCAACCACGAGCCGCCCCATCGATCGGTGTGGGCCATCGGGCATCGCTGCCGCAGATCGCTCCAGATCGGATACGGATTACGGACATAGTCGGGATCGAAGATGTCGTAATCGGTCGACCAATCCGCAACTGGCTTCTGCTCCGGCATCACTGACCTCCTGGAGACGACTGTAGAGCGAAACCTTCCAGTAGGTCCCCGAATCTGCCCCACAGACCCTTCGGATGATCGTGACCCATGCCATCGATGGCCACGAATTCGGCCCGGGGGACGACTTCGGCCGTACGACGACCGCCGGAGATGTCGATCAACGTGTCAGCGGTGCCGTGCACGACCATGAACGGAACCGAGACGCCCGCCAGACGTTCCGAACGACTCCCGTCGCGCCTGGCCGCTTGGAACTGCCGTGACGTGCCGAGGGGGCGACAGGCGCGGTCGAAGGCGAGGCCAGCGATCTCTCGTTGCACGTCCCATTCGACGAGTCCCGGACTCCCCCACACTCGCTGACCTTCCAGATGGGCGGCGATGGCGTCATCGCGGTTCGTGGACCCGGGAGTCAAGAGAAGCTTCTTGGCCTCTGCGCTCGGATGTCCGACATCGGGATCTCCGGTGGTCGACATCACCGAGGTCACGGTCAGCAGACGATCGGCGAACTCGATGGCCATCGTCTGCACGATCATGCCGCCGAGCGAAGTCCCCCAAACATGGGCCCGATCGACACCGATGGCGTCCAATACTGCAATACCGTCCGACGCCATGTCGGACAACGAATACCCGGTAGCACCATCGTCGGACAGCCCGACATCTCTGTTGTCGTAGCGGACAACGCGGAACTCTCGCGCGGCGAATTCTTCGCACATCTCGGAGCGAAAACTGATCGACTGTGCACCCAATCCGTTCACGAGCAGGAGAACCGGACGACCGACCTCTCCGAATTCTTCGTAGTAGATCCTGATCGAACCGTTGGTGCAGTACGGCATGTCAACCTCCCGGATTGGCGGCCAGATGGGAAAACCGATCGGCCCGCCTCGTCGTGCGATACTCCGCCACGATCGGTTCCAGATCGGCCGGACTCGCTCCGTGAAGGATCACGCCATCGGCACCGAGGTCGAACTGGCTCTCGATCGTGTCGACGCATTGACGGGAACTACCAGTAGCTGCCGGCGCCAACCAATCGGTGGGAATCAGTGGCGCGATCCTTTCGAGGTCCTCGGTGCTTCCCACCGCGTCGAATGCGCCGCGGAATCCCTTCACGAACTCATCGGCTCGGAACCTCTCCAGGATCTGCGGATCCCAACCATTGGTCGACACCATGAGATCTCCGTAGGCCTGCAAGTACGTGGCGAGTCGTCCAACGGTCTTTTTCAGCCGGATCGGTTCGGGAATATGGTCACCAATGGTGGCCAGGACCGACCAAACTCGAACCTTGTTCGGATCCCGACCCGCCCGTTCGGCCGCGTCCTTCACGGTTTTCACGCATCGAGCAAGCGTCTCGTCGGTGAAGAAAGTATGGAGAATCACACAGTCGAAGGCGCGTCCGGCCATCTCGAGGGTCTGAGGACCAAATGCCGACACTCCGAGTGGGATGTTCTCGTCGAACGACGGATCGAGCGCCAGCACCGGAAACTTGCCGGCTGGCCCGTCGTGTCCCAGCACCACTTCACCTCGGAAGAGGCGCCGCATCAGACCGGCAAAATCCTCCATCTGGGCAGTCGTGATTTTCGGCAGACCATACGCGGAGAAGAGCGGTGCGATTCCTCGCCCGAGACCCAGGCAGAAACGACCTTCCGTCAATCGATGCATGGTGGTCGCATACGACGCAGTGACGAGGGGATGACGGGTGTTGTGGTTGGTCACGCCAGTGGCGATCCCAAGGTTTTCCGAGACCGCTCCCGCCGCCCCGGAAAGAGTGACCGCTTCCTTGATGTTGAAACGTTCCGAGATGAAGCACGATCCGAGTCCCAACCGTTCGGCATCGGCGATCTCCCCGATCAGATCGCGAGGAGAACGCGGGGCGCCGGCCAACGTGTAGAAACCGAGTTCGTTCATTCGATCGGCGCTCTCGGCCATACCTCGATACTTGCCGATCCGACCGGCTCGCACTCAGCCCGACGGAGGCTGGAAGCCCGACATGAGGTGGCGTACGGCCTTCGAGCCAAAGGCGGTGACCGGGCTGAAAGGTTCGGCGAACAACTCGTTCCTTCGCAGATCGATCACGTCGAGATCGAGGCCACGATCAACCAGCCCTCTGGCCAACGACGTGGTGACCGCCGCCTGCCAGCCGGCTCCGACGCAGAAGGTCTCCCCGTTGACCGGACACCCTGTATGGCTGAGCCACAGGACGAGGGGCGCCACGAGTCGAGGATCCAGCCACTCTCCCAACTCCGGGGACCAAGGTATGGGTCCAAAGGAGGTTCCGGGTCGGGTCTTGGCATACGGCAGAACCACATTCGTCGAAATTCCCAGTGGTCCGCCCTCGCTCGCCATTCCTCTCGTGAGTCCGATGACCCCCATCTTGGCCATCGCGTACACGGTTCCGTCCGGAACGCCACCGAACGCTGCTCCTGACGACACGTTCACGAAGCGTCCGCCCCCGTTCACCTTCATCCACTTCCAGGCCGGACGAGATACGTTCAGCGCCCCGCGGAGTTGGGTGTCGATCAGCGCATCGATGCCCTCCTCGGTGAATTCGTCGAATGGAGCCATGCGTACTTGACCGGCATTGTTGACGACGACGTCGACACGTCCGAAGCTGTCGAGTGCACATTCGATGATCGACTTCCCACCGAGCGGCGTGGCGACGGAATCATGATTGGCCACTGCGACACCTCCGGCTGCCCGAATCTCGGCCACGACACCGTCGGCCGGATTGGACGATGGTGCTTCGGCGCGGCCATCGGTGTCGGAGATTCCCACACCGAGGTCGTTCACGATCACCGAGGCGCCCCGGTTGGCAAATGCGAGCGCATACTCCCGACCGAGGTTCCTTCCGGCACCTGTCACCACGACCACTTTGCCTTCGAAGTCGATCATCGTCACAGCCTTTCACGTCCGCCATCGAGAAAATCCAACGCGTCGACGAATGCTCTCGCATCCTGGATGAAGAACATATGCCCACCGATGTATTGCTGAAAGGACGCACCGGGGATGCGGTCGGCGATCGCACGTCCGTTGGCCGGGGGTGCAATGCCATCGAATTCTCCCGCCATGACGAACGTCTCGGCTTCCACCCGGCCCAACCGGGCACAGACGTCGTGCGATCGACGCGCCTCCATCTGTTCTCGTTCGCCCGGCGTCGGCGGACGGTCTTCGATCGATTGATCGATGAGAATTCGAAGGTTCGGATGATCGCTCAGGTACTCGTCGGTGAAACGGATATCGCTGATCGATGGCATCGACTTTCGCCGCTCGGCCGGGCCGAGGTCGAGCAACTCGTGCAAAGGGTACGAAGACCCGCACGCCCCACCGGCCGACGTGCACATCAGTACGAGCCGTCGACAACGTTGCGGAAACGAGCACGCGAGCTCGAGGGCCACCATTCCACCGAAACTCACGCCGACCACATCGAACCGTTCCCATCCGAGATGGTCCGACAGAGCCGCCGCATCCGAAGCGAACGTCGCCATCGAAGGCGGAGCGCCTCTCTCGGATTCTCCGAGTCCGCGGTAGTCGTGGGCCACGAGTTCCCGCCCCTTGCTCAAGGACCTCCACAAGGGCTCGGCTTTGGCCATGGTCGAGCCCGATCCGTTCAGGAAGATCGTGGGGGAACCTTCCCCGATCCGCTCATAAGCCAGACGACGACCATCGATCAGGAACTGTGCCATGCGACCAACTATCGCGCAGGGGACCGAACTCCGGGCCACGATGAATCGAGATCTCCGGAGCAATAGATTCGATTCGGTGGACGCCCGAGACTCTTCGAAATCAGCCGGCGCGGTACTCACCGCGCCGAACTTCGCGGAAACTCTCGATTACTTCAGCAGTCTCGGTTTTCGGGTGGAAGAGATCTTTCCCGCCGACTCCCCCCGTCGTGCCACCTTGATCGGTTTTGGGTGCCGCCTTTTTCTCGAAGAGGGACCTCGATGCTCCTCGACCGTGAGAATCCGCTCGAACGATGCCGAAATCCACCGTGTAGTCGCCCCGAACGGAACGATCGTCGAGTTCCTTCCCGACGAGGTCGGTTTCGACCGGCCAGCCCTCCAATCGTCGTTGGTCGTCACCCCCTCTTCGGACGGCTGGCACCAAGGGCGGGCGGGGATGTTCTATCGCGACCTCGTTCCGGGTCGTCAGGGGAACTGCGTCATCGCATCGCATATTCGCATTCCCACCGGCGGTCCGGTGCCTGATTACGTCCACTTCCACGAGGTCGGGTTCCAACTCATCTTCTGCCACCGAGGATGGGTGGAGGTCGTGTACGAGGGCCAAGGCGAACCCTTCGTTCTCGAAGCCGGCGACTGCGTGATCCAACCACCGCGAATCCGACATCGGGTCCTGCGAAGCTCCGACGAAATGCACGTCGTGGAGATCGGTTATCCGGCCGAGCACGTCACCAAAGCTGATCCCACAACGACTCTTCCGTCATCGGATCTGCCTTCGGATCATGAATGGAGTGGTCAGAGATTCATCCGGTTCCGAAGTGCCCAGGCGAAATGGTCGACCGACGGCCAGGTTGAAATCGCCGACACGGGCGTTGCGTCGGCCACCTCGGCCGCCGCTGATGTGCACGTCGTTCGCGGCATGAGTTCCGCCCGCTGGGCCACTTCGTCGACCCCGATCGATTGCTTCCGGATGATCTTCGTCCTCGAGGGCCGGGTCACTATCGACATCGACGGTCATCGAATCGACGCAGAAGAATCCACCACACTGACGATTCCGGTCGGTCGAGCAGCCGATCTGGAATTCACCAGAGACTCGCGACTTCTCGTGGTGGACGTCGTCACGAACTGAACGCTCGTCATTGTCGCCCCATCGCGGCACGGGCCTCGGCCTGCGCAACATCGGCGTCATGACGAGGGCTGATGAGGCGGATTTCGATACGACGTAGGTCGCCCTCGAACGGGAATCCGTCACGACGATCCGCGTAGGCCATTGCCACCGGAGAACCGTGGTCGTAACCGACCGACGGACCAACACTGCTCATGGTTCTCATGACGAACGGAAGCGAGAGCGACCCGACTTCCTGATCGTCGATCAGGAGGGTGACGTTTCCGCTCTTGCCCTCGCGACGGAAGCGAACGGAGAGTCTCGAAGAACCAGCTGGCACGATTTGGTTCGATTCGACGATGTGGTGATCGCCGAAGATGTTGTAGTCGAAGGCAAGACGCCCTCCATCGACGAAAACGGAAAGTCCGGAATTCTCCGTTCCGCTCGCGTAGATCACACCCCCCTGGCCCGAGTCGAGGAACACGTCGGCGTCGAGGTCCCAGCTGCGCCCGCCGATCATCGCCGAGGCCTGTGCAGGCATCGGGGACATCGGTGGCCGATAAACGTACGTCCGGTCGGGCGGATGCGGGGTGTTCTCCGCGAAGGGAAGACCCATCAGTTCGAGTCCTCGATCGTCGAGGGGAAGAACCCCCTCGCGCTCGGCTTCTTGCCACCATAGGTCGATCATCGAACGCAGACGCTCCGGTTCGGCCGCCGACAGATCGTGGACTTCCGACCGGTCTTTCGTCAGATCGTAGAGCTCCCAGACGTCGTCATCGAAAGAGACGCCAGGGGTATGTCTCGTGACTGCTTTCCAGCCATCGACATAGATCGCCCGGTGTCCGTGCATCTCGTAGTACTGAACCTTTTTGCGTGTCGGCGCGGATTGCTGATCGAACGCGTACTTCATCGACACACCACTAACCGGCATCTGTTCGAGTCCCTTGTAGACCGTCGGCGGATCGATGCCAAGAATTTCGTAGATGGTCGGCACGACATCGTTCACATGGTGGAATTGGTCGCGCATCTCCCCTCGCGAGGCGATTCCGCCGGGCCAACGGACGATGAAAGGAACGTGAATACCACCCTCGTGAGTGTTCTGCTTGTACCACTTGAAGGGCGCGTTTCCGGCCTGCGCCCATCCCCAGGGGTAGTTGCTGTGCGAGTGGGGTCCACCGATCTCGTCGATGCGATGTATCGCTTCGTCGGGCGTCTCGATCAAGAAGTTGAAGAACTTCATTTCGTGAAGGACTCCGAAGGGTCCGCCCTCCTGACTGGCTCCATTGTCGGCCAACAACACGACCATCGTGTCCTCGGCGAGATCGAGTCGTTCGAGGGCGGCCATCAACCGACCGATTTGGGCGTCGGTGTGGTCGAGAAATGCGGCGTAGGCCTCCTGCAGTCGACAGGCCAACCGACGTTGATTGTCCGAGAGGTCGTTCCAGGCCTCGACACCCGGGTTGCGTGGTGCGAGCACCGTGTCGGCGGGGATGACTCCGAGGTCCTTTTGTCGTTGGAACCAGCGTTCCCGAATGACATCCCAACCCTCGTCGAATCGACCTCGGTACTTCTCGAGATACTCGGACGGCGCCTGATGGGGAGCGTGCGTGGCGCCGAAAGCGAGATACATGAAGAAGGGTCGGTCCGGGCGAACGCCGACCGAATCATGGACGAATTCCACGGCCTTGTCGACAAGATCCTCGGACAAGTGGTACCCGTCATCCGGACGTCCCGGAGGTTCGATCCAATGGTTGTCGTACACGAGTTCCGGATGGAACTGATCGGTCTCTCCGTCGAGGAATCCGTAGAAGCGATCGAAGCCTCGTTGAAGGGGCCATTGATCGAATGGGCCGGCCGCGGAGCAATCGGCCATCGGACACAGGTGCCATTTCCCGAGTGCAAAGGTCGCATAGCCCTTGTCTCGCAGGACTTCGGCCACGGTCGCCGCATGATTCGAGATTTGTCCTCGCATGTGCGGGAAGCCCGAGTTGAAATTGGAGATCGATCGCATACCGACCGCATGATGATTTCGACCGGTGAGAAGTGCGGCGCGAGTCGGCGAGCACACGGGAGTCACATGAAAGTTCGTGAACCGCAGGCCTTCGCCGGCCAGACGATCGATGTTCGGCGTATCGATGGTCGATCCGTAGCAGCCCAGATGAGAAAATCCCATGTCGTCGAAGAGGATGACGATCACATTGGGCGCGTCCTTGCCCGGATGCGCACGGGTCGGCCATGAAGGTTCGGAATCAGCCAACGTTCGGCCGATTCGACCACGGAAACCCTCGTAATCCTGCACGCGTCTTCCCCCTCTGCTCGACGCCAGACCCTTGGACAATAGTGTTCGTCTCGCTTACCCTCGTCTCATGACAAGCAGTCGTCCAGTTGCCATCGTCGCCAACGCCCGGTTCTACGTCGGCCCGGATCTGTGCCGGCATCTGGCCCGACGGGGCTTCGACATCGTCGCCGGCGATGCCAAGCCAGAGCTCGTTCAGGAGATCGAGAGTCTGGGCTCCTCGTGCATCTCGATCGAAGGCGGTTCGCGCACTCAGGACCCAACCGCCAGTGCCCAGCTCGTTCGTTCGGCCCTCGATGAACACGGCCGCATCGATTCCGCGGTCATGTTCTCCGGCGACATCATCACCGGTTCCTTTCTGAAAGCCCCTCTGGAGGATTTGCGCACGGTCGTCGGTGGTTGTCTCGAGGCCCCCTTTCACTTCATGCAAGCAGTGATTCCTCCGATGATCGAAGCTGGGGGCGGTCAGGTACTCGTGATGACCAGTGCCGCCGGCGTCCGACCCGTGCTCGGAGTGCCGCTCTATTCCGCCGTGAGGGCCGGGGCGACGATGTTGGTCAAGAATGTGGCCGAGGAAGTGGCCCCCCACGGCGTCCAAGTGAACGCGGTCGGGACCAACAACATGGACTTCCCGGCATTCTTGAAAGCAAGTGGAGCGACCGACCCGGCCGTCCGGGCCAAGATCGAATCACGGGTCCCCCTGCGCCGACTAGGAACCCTCGATGAATGTGCTGCGTTCTGTATGGCTTTCCTCGACGGTTCGAGCCGGTTCGCCACCGGGCAGTTCGTGGCCTACGCCGGAGGGCTGCCCTGAGGCAATAATTCCTCCATGCAAAGAACCCTCTACGAAGAGGAACATCTGGCTTTTGCCGAGAGCTTCCGGACATTCATCGCGAAGGAAATCACCCCCCATTACCTCGGATGGGAGCGGGACGGCATTGCGCCTCGAGAGTTGTATGCCACGGCTGGTCGCTCGGGGTTCCTGGGCATGGCAATTCCCGAGGAGTACGGCGGTGGGGGGTCCAACGATTTTCGCTTCAATGCCGTGATCGCCGAGGAGTTGGCGGCGGCCGCCATCGGTGGAGCCGGCCTGGGAATCACACTCCACAACGACATCACCACCCCTTATTTCACCGACATCACGAACGAAGATCAAAAGTCGCGCTGGCTTCCCGGCATTGCTTCGGGCGAGTTGATCACGGCGATCGCCATGACCGAACCGGGCACTGGCAGCGACTTGGCTAGCATCGCCACGACCGCACGACGGGACGGCGATCGCTACATCGTCAATGGTTCGAAGACATTCATCACCAACGGGATCAACAGCGATCTCGTGATCGTGGCCGCCAAGACCGATCCCAGTCAGCGACACTCCGGAATGTCCCTGATGGTCGTCGAGCGAGGGATGCGCGGATTCGAGAGAGGGCGGAATCTCGACAAGATCGGCATGCACAGTCAGGACACCGCCGAATTGTTCTTCAACGATGTCGAGGTTCCGATCGAGAACCTTCTCGGCGAAGAAGGCCGGGCCTTCCACTACCTGACCTCCAACCTCGCCCAAGAACGACTGTCGATCGCCATCACCGGTGTCGCCACCGCCAGAGCCGCAGTCTCGTGGACGGTGGACTACGTGAAGGAACGATCGGCCTTCGGCACCAAGATCTCGTCGTTCCAGAATTCGAAGTTCGTACTGGCTGAACAGCGAACCGCGGTCGACGTCGCCCAGTCCTACGTCGATGCCTGCATCATGGCCCTCAATCAAGGGAAGCTGTCGGCTGCCGATGCTTCGGCCGCCAAATTCTGGTGCACCGAACTGCAAAAGACCGTGGTCGATGCCTGCCTGCAGCTCTTCGGCGGATACGGCTACATGGTCGAGTACCCGATCGCTCGGGCTTATGCCGATGCCCGCGTCACGTCCATTTACGGCGGAACGTCGGAAGTGATGAAGTCGATCATCGCCAAGGACATGGGCCTCTGACGATGGCCGACGTCGTTGCGGTTACCGGTGGAGCCAATGGCCTAGGGGCCGGAATCACCCGCGTCTTCGCCCGAGCGGGTCACCCGATCAGTGTCATCGACATCGATCCTGCAGTCGAGTCGCTTGCCGAAGGTTTGCGTCGAGAAGGACTCGATGTCACGGCGACGGTCGGGGACGTCACCGAAGTCGACACCTGCCGATCCTGGATGGACGGATGCATCAGGACTCATGGACGGATCGACGTCCTGGTGAACAACGCTGGCCAGGTGAGGTTCACCCCTTTGTCAGCCGATCTCGAGACTGCCCTGGCTGATTTCGACTCACTGTGGGCGGTGAACACCAGAGCCGTATTCGTGCTCGGTCGACTGGCCGCCCATCACATGGAATCGCAGGGATCCGGGCACATCATCAACATCGCCACCGATCACATTCATACGTGCGGTTTCCCTCATGTGGTCGATCACGGTGACGCCGACGGATGCGCTTGGGCCTCGGCCCCGCGTCGCCCCATGGGGGGCGCACAATTCGACGTGTACGACGCGAGCAAGTGGGCCATCAACGGATTCACACAAGTCTGGTCCTTGGCCCTGCGCAAAAAGGGCGTCAGAGTCAATTCGATATGTCTCGGCGCAACCGAGAGCGAAATGATGCGCCAGGCGATCAGAACGGCAACCGGACGAGAAGCCACCGCCGAAGAGACCGCGTCCTGGATGAAGGCCGACGAGGTCGCGGGATTGATCTTGGAACTCCATCGAGAAGGGCCCAGCGGACGCTCGGGAGACAACATCGGCATCTGGAAGGATCATCCACTGAAATTGCTGCCGTCCGATCCGATCCTCGACATCACCTCTCGTTAGGGTCCACCGTCCGGGCTTCGATCGGATCCGAACAACGGTCCGTCGTCATAACATGAACGCATGGTCGAGACACTCCCGGCTTCGTGGTATTCCGACCCCGCCGTTTACAGCCACGAGCGATCGGCCATCTGGGCTCACCGATGGATCATGTTCTGTACGACCGCTGAGCTCCAGAAACCGGGCGACTACGTCGCCGATGAAATTGCCGGGTGGCCCCTCATTGCCATCGTGACACCCGAGGGCGAACTCCGCGCCTTCCACAACGTCTGCCCTCACCGAGCCGGTGTCATCCTGTGGCCGGGTAGCGGTCGGTCGGGCAACCTCGTGTGCCGCTACCACGGCTGGGCCTTCGGCTGGGACGGGGCTCTCAAATCGGCTCGAGACTTCGGTGCCACCGAACCACCGTGCATCGAGGACAACTCCTTGAAGGCAGTGCGCGTGGAGACGTGGGGCCCGCTCGTCTTCGTGTGCCTCGACCCCGAGGCTTCTCCTCTCTCCGATGAGATCGGGCTGCTCGATGAGCACGTCCGCCGACACGACTTCGACGGATTTCACTACGGCCATCGGGTCACCCGTGAACTGGCGTGCAACTGGAAGACCTACGTCGACAACTACCTCGAGGGCTACCACGTCCAGCTGCTGCATCCCTTGCTCAATTCGGCCATCGACATGTCCACGTATCGAGTGTCGATCCCGGACCCGACCTTCTGCCTGCACGAGGCCGGGCCCGTCGAGGGGTCGACTTCGGCCGGAGTGTGGGTCTTCAAGTATCCGAATCTCGCCGTCAACGTGTACTCGGACGGAATGAACATCGAGCGAATCGTCCCTCTTTCGAAAGATCGAACGGCCGTCGTGTACGACTACTTCGCGTACGACCTGAGTCCGGAGCGAATGGAACAGATGGTCGAGATGTCGAACGTCACCCTGGACGAGGATCAGATGATCGCCGAACTCGTTCAGCGGAACCTCGACGCCGGCGTCTACCGCAAGGGTCTCCTGAGTCCCAAGCACGAAACCGGACTGGCTTGGTTTCAGGATCGCATTCGCAAGGAATTGGCCCTCTGA
>JBEGQB010000030.1:0-12152 GCA_041181165.1 Actinomycetota bacterium | reverse complement strand
AGGAGCGTTGTCGCACCAAGCGTCTCCGACTGCACGGCCATGACGGTTCACGTGAAGCCGAGATCGCCGCTTTGGCTCGGGAGAGTCAAGAACTTTCCTCACCGCTCGTCGACGGACTTCCCTACACGCGGGCCGAAGCCGTGTACGCCGCCCGTCACGAAATGGTGAACACTCTGGACGACGTCCTGTCGCGTCGAACTCGTTCGTTGATCATCGATCGTGACGCCGCCCGGCGGGCCGGTCGACCCACGGCCGAGCTCATCGCTGGCATCCTCGGTTGGTCGAGCGACCGCATCGAGCACGAAGTCGCCCGGTTCGAGGAGATCTGCATCCACGAGGAAACAGCCGGGCGAATCAGAGAGGACGAACTCCATGCGTGACATCACTCCCCCGATCGAGATCGTCTCGGGTGGTGCTCCGCCGGCGAACCGATTCGACGATCGACGGATCGACGTCCCGTCCGATGTACGCGCGGAATTGGCGGCAGTTTGTGAGACCGTGGTCGACACTGATCGTACGGCGGATGCATCACGCGACTGGTGGCCACTCTCCATGAAGTGGGCGCTCGATGGGCTCGTCCCCCAAAGATGCGCGGTGATCTGCCGACCGCGATCCACTGACGACATCGCGCGGATCGCGGCGATATGCAACGAACACCGCATACCTCTCACGGTTGCTGGTGGTCGGAGCGGGGTCTGTGGTGCCGCGATTCCGTTGCATGGTGGCGTTCTCCTCGACACCACGGCGATGCAAGGAGTCGTCGATGTCGACGACGTGTCGTTGGTGGTGGAGGTCCTGCCGGGCACCTTCGGCCCCGACCTCGAAAATCACCTCGCTCCCTATGGCATGACGGTCGGGCACTATCCGCAGAGTTTCGACATCGCAACGGTCGGCGGTTGGGTCGCCTGCCGAGGGGCCGGTCAGTATTCGACGCGTTACGGAAAGATCGAGGACATCGTCGTCGGACTCGAAGTCGTCCTCGCCGACGGAACCGTCGTGCGAACCGGCGGGGCACCACGTGCCGCGGCCGGACCCGATCTGAATCAGTTGTTCCTCGGCAGCGAGGGAACTCTCGGAATCATCAGCCGGATCTGGCTGCGATGTCATCCGAGTCCGAGTAGCGAGCGCCGCGCCGTGTACGGCTTTCGCGATTTCCAGAGCGGCCTCGACGCCTGCCGGCGCATCATGCAGCGCGGAGCCACCCCGGCCGTGCTGCGGTTGTACGACGGTCCCGAGAGCAAGCGCGGGCAGGGCGGCGACGGCGACGTGTGCGTGCTGCTGGTTCTCGACG
Source organism: Actinomycetota bacterium (assembly GCA_041181165.1). GTDB lineage: Bacteria > Actinomycetota > Acidimicrobiia > Acidimicrobiales > Ilumatobacteraceae > Casp-actino8. The sequence continues at coordinate 10,861 of JBEGQB010000030.1, read as the reverse complement.
AAGGCGACGACGCAAGTGTCGGTGCGTCGATGGCGATCGTCGACGAGGAATGCGTTTCGACCACCGGCTGCGAGCCACGCGATGTTGCTGCGGTCGAGGCATGGTTGCACCATCGCAACGACACAAGTGCATTGCAGGCTTTGACTCGAAAAGGTTTCGTCGTCGACACCATGGAGATCACGGCACCCTGGGCGCGACTGGCCCACATCTTCGACGCCGCGCGCGATGCGCTGCTCTCGGCCCCTCATGCACGCACTGCGACGTGTCACCTATCGCACAGTTATGTCGATGGCGCTTGTCTGTATTTCACGTTTGCCGCTTCACCTCCGGACGGCGAGTTCGAGTCCACCTACAACGCACTCTGGGACGCCGGGACCCGCGCGATTCTCCGGGCGGGCGGAAATCTGAGCCACCATCACGGAGTCGGACTCAATCGAGCTCGTTTCGTGGCCGAGGCACTCGGCTCGGGTCTCGGCGTTCTCCGATCGATCAAGTCCGCCTTGGATCCTCACGGCATCTTGAACCCCGGCAAAATGGGACTCGATGTCGACTGAATCTCGTTGGGATCGCCGCGCGATCCGCGCCGGAGCAGTGGTGTCGCTCGTCTTCGCAGTGCCCTTTTCCGTGGCGGCACGTCTGGTTGCTGGCGACGGCGAAGCATCCGGCGGTCGGGCAACGATCGCCACCTTGCTCGCGCTCGGGGCCGCCGTCGGCTTCCTGCTCGGGGCCGGCGTCGCTGCATGGCATCAGGAGAGACGAACGCCGCTGTCGCATGGAATCCTCACCGCTGGTTTCGCCTATGTGATCCCCCAGACGATCCTCATCGTCGTCAAGATCGCACGCGGTGGTGACGTTCGCTGGAGCGGGGTGATCTTCAACCTCACGGTTGCGCTCGCCATGGGAGTCTTTGGCGGTTTCCTCGGCTCATCGATGCGCAACAAAGGCGTCGTTCCCGGCGGTCCGCGATGAGCGCGACGTCGATCCTCGTGATCGATGTCGGAACGAGCGGATTGCGCGCCGCCGTCGTTCGTCCCGACGCCACGATCGGCGCACTCCACTATCGATCGTTCCCTCCCTCCACACCGGTGGCCGGCCTCGTCGAATTCGATGCCGCCGAGATGGCCCGTTTGGTTCTGGAAGTCGCCCGTCGGGCCCTCGATGAAGCCGGGCCGGTGGCCTGTGTCGGCATCACGAACCAACGCGCCTCGACCATCGTGTGGGATCGGCGCACCGGAGAACCGATCGGTCCGGGGATCGGTTGGCAGGATCTGCGTACCGTCGGCGAATGCATCATGGCGAAGATCGAGCATGGCCTCGCCCTGGCCCCGAACCAGAGCGCGACCAAGGCGAGCTGGTTGCTCAAGAACCACGCGACCGATCGTGACCCATCCGACCTCTGTGTCGGAACCATCGACTCCTGGCTCGTCTGGAATCTCTCGGGCGATCAGCGACTCCACTTGACCGATCACAGCAATGCCGCAGTGACCGGACTCGCCACGATGCACTCGGGCCCACCGCGCTGGAACGAGCGGGCCTGCTCGGCGATGCACATTCCGATCGAGTGCTTGCCGACCATGGTCGATTCGTCGGGTCCGATCGGTGCCGCCACGCTGCTACCGGGTTCCCCCACCATCGCCGGACTCGCCGGCGATCAGCAAGCCTCGCTCATCGGCCAATCTTGCGTACGACCGGGCATGGCCAAGTGCACGTTCGGCACCGGAGGAATGTTCGACCTCCTCACCGGCACCACTCCACCGAGCAAACCCGAACGAACCGTTCATGGAACCTTTCCGATCGTTGCGTGGAGCCGTCATGGCGAACTCTCGTGGGGTTCGGAAGCCATCATGCTGTCGGCTGGCAGTGCAATCGAGTGGCTACACGCCGACATGGGTCTCGTGGCGACTCCCGAAGAAACGCACGCAGTCGCGTCATCGTGCGCGTCGAGCGAAGGTGTCTACTTCGTTCCTGCGCTACTCGGGTTGGCCACCCCTGCATGGGATTACGGCGCACGAGGGGGCCTCTTTGGTCTCACCCGCGGCTCGACGCGCGCGCATATCGTTCGCGCCGTTCTCGAGGGAGTCGCCCACCGCGGGGCCGATCTCCTCGAGGCAGCCGCCGCCGACCATCCCGACCTCGTGGTCGATGAAGTGCGGATCGACGGAGGCATGAGCCGTAACCCCACCTTTGTTCAGGCGCTGGCCGATTCCACCGGCAAGCCAGTCAGCGTCGCTCCGATCACCGAAGCCACCACCCTCGGGGCGGCCTTCCTCGCCGGGCTGGCCTCGGGAACGTGGGCGGGTTTCGACGACATCGAGCGAGCCTGGAAACCGGCCTCCACCGTCGAACCCCGATCGACCTACGACCGTCCGGCGGAGCGGTCTCGTTGGGCCGAGGCTGTGACCCGTGTGGCCGGTTGGATACCCGACCTCTCCGCTCTCGACTTCTAGATTGGAGGGGTTCTCAGTAACCCCCGAAAGGAATTGCGGTGACCACCTCTCCCCCGCGGCGACCCACTGATGCCGACATCGAATTGCTGGCGTACGCGCAGCAGGCCGAACTCGCGGCTCGCGACCTCTACAACGCCGCCCTCGAGAACGGATCGGCCGGAGATCAGCCGGGGTCAATCGCCGCTCTCGCCGCCCACCACGACGCCGCCAGTCAGGCCATCTCGTCGATGATCGGTCGCAATGCCCCCCAGGCCCGACTCGAAACTCTCTTCACCAGTTTCAAGCCCTCGTTCTCGGGTTCGGAATTCGCAACGTCGGCTCATCAATTGGAGAACACACTGGTGGCGACTCATGGTTCGCTACTCGAGAACCTCGAAGGAACCGAAGGTGCGGCCCTCGTCGCGTCGGTCATGATCGCCGAAGCCCGACACGTCGTGGCACTTGCTGCGCTGGCGGGCATCTCGCCGGCTTCGAACACCGATGCCTACCTGACCATCCCCGCCGACGTCGTGGCGCTGAGCCCGGAGGCCTGACCCATGAGCAACGACAACAAGACCCTCGCTTCGATCGTCCGTGCCACAGCGGGTGCGGACTTCAGCCATCTGTCTCGCCGGCGCTTCCTCCTGGCCGGTGGAGCGACGATCTCTTTCGGAGCGCTTCTCGCGGCTTGTGGTGGCGGCGAAAAGAGTGGAATCGCCCGCGTTGGTCTCGCTCCCGAGACCACGGCCTTGCCCGATGTCCCCGTCACCGACATCACGTTGCTTCGCACCGCGACCTCGCTCGAGCACAACGCGATCTTCGTCTATGAAGCGGTGGCCGATGCCGGATTCCTTTCCGGCGACGCGGCGCAACTCGCGTCACGCTTTCTCTCGGATCACAAGGCGCACGCCGACGCCACGGCGTCGCTGACCTCGAGCCTCGGTGGCACTCCGTTCACCGATCCGAACCCGCGCCTGCAGTCGCTCTACATCGAGCCGGCTCTTGCGCTCGTCGCGCAGGCCGATGATCCGGCGGCCGACTCACTCGCCCTCGCGTATGCCCTCGAGACTCTGGCCGGTGCCACTTACCAGTTCTACGTGCCGATGATCGCTGAGCCGTCGTTGCGCGCGCAGGCCATGGGCATCGGACAACAGGAAGCTCGTCACGCCGCAGTGATCGGAGCGGTCCTCAACCCTGATCGTCTGGTTTCGTCGCAGGGTCTGGCCCTCAAAGCCGAGTACCGCGAAGAGGGAGATCCGTTGCCTTTCTACGCATCGCCATCGGCCTTTGGAACCCAGTCTCCGGTGCCCGTCACGCTCGGACCAGCCAATGAGTCGGGGTCGCGTACATCGGTCAACCTCGAGACTCCGAGTCTCAACTCGATGGTGTACGAATATCTCGACGGCGAGTGAGTCGCGCGCTCGTACACTGACTCCCGACGGTGAGTCGATCGGGTGACCGCGATCACGAAATTGATCGAGGAAAGTCGGGACTCCACAGAGCAGAGTGCTGGCGAGAGCCAGGTGGGGGCGACCTCACGGACAGTGCAACAGAGAGCAAACCGCCGATGGCCGGGTAACCGGATCAGGTAAGGGTGAAACGGTGCGGTAAGAGCGCACCAGCGTGCGGGGTGACCCGTTCGGCTTGGTAAACCCCACTCGGAGCAAGGTCAAGCAGAGGAGACGGGCGGCTCGTCCACCCGGGCAACCGGGAACTCCTCGGGTAGACCGCACAGATGGATGGTCACCGGATCCGAGCAATCGGATCCACAGAATCCCGCTTACAGATCGACTCACCGTCACCTCACACGCCGATGAAATCGGCTCGACCAGACAGACCAACGTCGACGCCCACTACCTTTTCGGCATGACCGCTCCTTCATCGTTGCCCAAAGTTCCGCTGGCCGACATCGACCTGTCGGATCCCGAGTTCTGGTTGAAGGACCGCGCTTGGCGCGATGGGGCATTCAAGACCCTCCGCGATGAATCACCCTTCCAGTTCTTCGAGGAGCGCGTCATCGAGGACGCTCCGTTCCCTCCCGGCCCCGGATACCGCGCCGTCACGCGTCACGACGACATCTGGCACATCAGTCGAAACCCCCAACTCTTCTGCAGCGGCAAGGGCTCGAACATCGGAGACCTCCCCGTCGAGATGAACGAGTTCTTCGGCTCCATGATCAACATGGACGACCCCAAGCATTTCCGACTGCGCAACATCGTGTCCCGAGGATTCACGCCCAAAGAGATCAGCCGGGTCGAGGATCAGGTCAAGATCCGCGCCAGGAAACTCGTCGACGACTTGCTCGAGCGGTTCCCGAAGGGTGAATGCGACTTCGTGGAGGAAGTTGCCGCTCCGCTCCCCCTCGGAATCATCTGCGACATGATGGGCATTCCCGAGGAGGATCACAAGAAGATCTTCCACTGGACGAACGTGATCCTCGGCGTGGGCGACCCCGAATTCGTCGGGTCCTACGAAGATCTGATGAACGTCGCCCTCGAGATGTTCATGTATGCACAGGCGCTCGGCGAATCGCGCGTCGTCAGTCCGCAGGACGACGTCACCTCGGCCATGATGAACGCCGTCGTCGACGGTGAGCGGCTGACCGCCCAGGAGTTCGGGTCGTTCTTCATCCTGCTCGTCGTGGCTGGCAACGAAACCACGCGAAATGCGATCAGCCACGGCATGAAGCTCCTCACCGACAACCCCGACCAGAAAGCTCTTTGGTTCGGTGATTTCGAAACCCACACCAAGACCGCTGTGGAGGAGATCGTCCGCTACGCGACTCCGGTGATCCATTTCCGCCGCACCGCAACCGAGGACACCGAGATCTCCGGACAGAAACTGAAGGCAGGCGACAAAGTGGTGATGTTCTATTCGTCCGGCAACCGCGACGAAAGAGTTTTCGAGAATCCGTTCAAATTCGACATCACTCGCTCCGTGACCCCGGCCCAAGTCGGTTTCGGCGCCGGAGGTCCTCACTTCTGCCTCGGAGCCAACCTCGCTCGACGGGAAGTTGCGGTGATGTTCGACGAGATTCGTCGTCGCATGCCCAACTTGCGCATCACTGGCGAACCCGCGTACCTACAGAGCGCGTTCATCAACGGCATCAAGCGCATGCCGTGCGCCTGGAACTGATCCGCGGCTAGTCGCCCATCTGGCCGCGAACGTAATGGCGGCGGCAGAGGAGCTCATACCGCACAGCGTCACCGAAGAGTGGCTCCGACGGCGCGTCACCGGTGTCGCCCACGACGACGGTCTCACCCTCGTAGACCACGAATCCGTTCACCACGCGCGCGTTGTGAGTGGCCCGTGAACCGCACCAACAGCGAGCCTCGACCTGCATTTCCACGCGTTCGTCGGCGACTTCGAGCATGCGCCTCGTTCCATCGAAAAGAATTCCCCGAAAATCGGTGATCAGCCCAAAGGCGAACACATCCACGCCGAGTTCATCGACAACTCGTGCCAGCTGATCGCACTGATCGGCCGAATAGAACTGGACTTCGTCACACACCACGAAGTCCAGTGGCATGCGGGATTTCGCGAGTTCGAAGAGGTCCAGGTCACCGGCGACTTCGATGGCTGGGGCCGACACTCCGAGTCGACTGGTCACTTGTACGCCGTCGCGGTCGAGTTTGGTCAGCAGAATGCCGCGGAGACCACGGACCGCGAGATTGTGGTGGATCTGCAGAGCGAGAGTGCTCTTTCCCGAACCCATCGTTCCGAAGCTGAAACGCAGCACCGCCATCGACCAGAAACCTAGACGCGCAGGTCGGCGACCACCGCATAGTGATCGCTCGGTTGGATGCCGCCGATTGTCCCGACTCCCGCCAGACGAACCGCAACGGGTCGTCCGACCGATTTGGGGCGCGGCCACGTGACGAACAAGTAATCAAGTCGGCGATTCGGCCAGTTCGCCTCGGCGAGCATCGGGTTGTCGGAACTCCAGGTCCAGCCGGCGCCACTGCCGACCTGTTCCCACACATCATTGAAGACGAGGCCGCGCTGGCGAGTCGGTGTTCGTCCGGTGAGGCGGCGAATTTCGTCGCTGTCGGGAACGGCATTGAAGTCTCCACCCAGAATCAGAGGTCGGTCCTTGACGGGGTCGCCTCGTCGATCCGCCACAACATCAGCGATGGCATCGACTTGGCGCCGGCGAAGTTCGCTGTCGTCGAAACGATGGTCGAGGTGCGTGCACGCGACCGGCCACGATCCCCACGGCGTGTCCACATCAGCCACGAGAAGTGATCTGTACGCCGGACGGCCATCAGCTCCGGGCAAGCGGACGTCGAGCGGGTTGCGAAGTGGCCAGCGCGAAACGATCGCGTTGCCCATGTGAGCCGAAGATGGGTCGGTCGTTGCCGTGTGGAACTCGTGATAACCCAACGACTCGGCGAGATGCTCCGACTGCTTTTCGGAGGTTGCCACTTCCTGGAGGAGGATCACGTCGGGATCGGTCTCGCGGATCACCACCTCGATGGCTGATTGGCGCTGTGCCCAGTTCTCGAATCGGAGAATGTTCCAGGTCATCACCCGCATCGTCTGGATCATGGTGATTCCATGAAGTCGCCCATGACCGCGAGCGTACGTCGGAGGGACTCGCCGACCTCTCGGTCGTCCGGGTGATCCCCGAGCCATCGACGAACATCGCGCACCACGAATCCGTGGTCCCGGTCGACCCAAGTGGGAACCACTTCGGGTCGTCCGACGTGGAACCGACCACCGGGCACCCCACTCACCTCGACGAGGACCACGGCACCATCTTGGGTGGAGGGTGGCCATTTGTCGCCGGTGGGCATGGCCGAAATGAAGTTTCCAAGACTGTTGAGCACCCACATGTCGCCGACTCGCTCGATCGGCTGGAGCACATGGGGGTGAGAGCCGACGATGATGTCGATCAGACCGGACGCGGCCAGTTTCTCCGACCAGTCCTTCTGATTCGGATTCGGTCGGGACGATCCCTCATTTCCCCAATGCATGCTCACGATCACGAATTCGGCGCCCATGTTTCGGGTGGTCTTTGCATCGTCGAGGATCCGTTCGATGTCGATCCGCGCCGAACGCCAAGGCTCATCGGCCGGGAGCGAAAGTCCGTTGAAGTGGATGGTGTACGACAAGTGCGAGACAGCGAGCCCGTTCACATTCACCACGGTGGGCTCGATCTCCTCGGGCGTGCGCGCCATACCGGCCTGAGTGATGCCTGCTTCGAGAAGTGCCGACACCGTGTGGTCGATGCTCGCCACTCCGCCGTCCATGGTGTGGTTGCTGGCCGTCGAGCAACGGTCGTAACCGGCATCGGCGAGGGCCAGTGCCACTTCGGTTGGCACCTGATACTTCGGCATCGTGCTCAGTTGCACACCAGGGGGTGCAAACGGAGTTTCGAGGTGACAGATCGCGTAATCGGCACCGGTGATCAACGGACCGATGTCGGCGAACATCGGTCCGAAGTCGTACGCAAGGCCTGAGGGTTCACCGAACTCTCTGGCCGCCGCCCAAAGCGGACTGTGTATCAACGTGTCACCAGTGAAGGCGAAAGTGACTGCGATGGGAACCGGGGCCGCCACCGTCGACGTCGTCACGGCAGGTTTCGACGACGCCGACCCGGTCGGCACCACCGGGGTCGAATCGAGGACCTTTCGAGATCCACCGGACGAACACGCCGAGGCGATCAGGCACATGGCGATCCAGACCGACCGGCGCATGTGTCGATCCTTGCGGTTTCAGCAGGATCGGAACGATTCGACGTCCCGCGAGAGAGCGGCAGGTCCGCCAAAGAGCGTCACCGTGGAGGCGGAAAGACGATCGATCTCCCGAAGAGTGCCGCGCGGAACACACGTGCCGGGAACGAGCATGATCGGAGTTCCACGGCCAAGAACCGTGTAAGGCACGGCGGAAAGCGCGTCGGGAAAGTTCTGACTCGTCGCCAGGGCAACGTTTCGACTCGATGTCTTGCCCTTCCACACGGATGCCGAACGATCGGAGACATCGGGGGCATCGAACACTTCGACGTCGGCAATGCGCTCGAGATCCCGCTCGGCCGCCGAAGAGAGGTTGCCCGGTGCGGCGACGACCTTGATCGTGGTCACGCCGAGGGATTCGAGGTAGTCCTCGTCTTGAGAGTCGAGACCCGAGCTCAAGTCGAGCAACACGAATGCCTGGCCGTAAAGAGCAGCGGCCGCCGAAGCGATCAACGGATCCTGGAAGTCGGCGCCACTGGCAACCCATACCGTGGCCGACTGGGCGCGGTACCAGGAGAGTCGACTCAGTTCTTCGGCGGTTTCGTAGCGATCGTCGCCACTCACTCGCACCGGCTCGACCCCGGTGATGTCCTCGACCTCATTGAGTACTCCATTGGAGATCGCTCGACGTCCACCGGCTACGAAGATGTTCTTGGGCTGAAGTCGCTCGAGCTGCTCTCGGGTCGCGTCCGGTACGCCGCTGGATGTCACCAGAAGGACGGGGACGTTCAGACGGGCCGCAGCCGGTCCGGCAGCCAACGAGTCGGGGAAGTTCTCACCCGTGGCCAAGAACACCGTCTCGGCATCGTCCCACTCCTGCGCGGTGGCCGCCGAGGACTCGTAGCGATTGGCCCCGTAGATGCGATCGACGTCGGCGTCGTAGTTGGGTTCGTCAGAGACGTCGTCGCTCTCGTCGTCGCCTGGTCCGTCGAGCCAGACGCACACGTCGTCTTCACATTCCTGGTGGATTTCGATGCCGTTGTTGGCAGCGATACTCACGGCGTTGTCGACGGAGCCGCGGAATTCGAAGTGCATCGGGTCGCGAAGAATGCTGCCCTTGGCCGATGACGGTGACGCACATCCCCCGTTCCATCCATAACCACCCCACAGAAGACCCCACCTCTCGGCAGTCTGGACGACCCATTGCGGGATGTTCGTCTTCATCGGAACCTCGCACGCAGTGCGTTGCCCTTCGGCCGGCACATAGGTGAGTTCGGGGTTGGCCGACACGTTGATGTCCATGGCCAAGCCGAACGCGTGGTACGAAAGGGACGACGACGAGAGACCCTTGCAGTCCTTGCGCGTATTCGATGTGCAGCGGAAGTTGTAGGCAATGGCGTCGTTGATCCGGTATCCGCCGTCCTGGATCTCGCGCAGGAACCCTTCGAGGAGAACGAGCATCGGCTTGGGGGCCTTGATCTGCTTGGCAGCTACTCGACCAATGACGGACGAGTTGGCCGCCAGAGCTGCTTCCCAATCCTTGAGAGCGGGTGATCCGTTGTACGACCAGCCGATCCACTTCCAGTTCGACGATCCGTCGGGGAACGGGGGCTGTCCCCACCCCTTCTCGGTGATCCCGCCCCAATTCGTGATCAGACAACCGGCGACATCACCGGACTCGATCTCGTCGGTGGAGCACTTGCTCGGCATCGTCGGCGTCGACCACGGCGTCAAGTCTCCGGTGGCCGCACGAGCGGTCGCTGGGGCGGTCACCATGGCCAGAACGACGGCGAGGTAGGCAACCAGACCAACGAGGACGACGATCGGGGCGAACCGGACGGGTCGACGGGGTGGAATCATCACGGGGCAGGTATCGGCCGGCCCCGCGCCGTGCTTGAGGAATTTGACATCTCACCTGCTCAGACCACCAAAAGTCCACCACACCGGCGTTTTTCGCGATCGGTTGGCCTCGGGTCGCCGCAATCGGGAAACGACTAGCGTCACCTTCGATCGACCGATCGAGGGGGACCTATGCGTTTCGAGAACGGATTCCAGGGGCGAGTGGCCGTCGTGACCGGTGGAGGCACCGGCATGGGACGAGAACTGGTTCGTCAGCTCACGGCTGATGGATGCGACGTCGCCACCTGCGACGTCATCGAGGAGAACCTCGTGGACACCGCCGCCCTGTGCGCATCGGCCGGCCACCGTGGACAGGTTCTCACCCAGATCGCCGACGTGTCCTCGGAGTCCGATGTTCTCGCCTTCCGTGATGCCGTGGCTGCTTGGCGTCCGCAGGTCAACCTCCTCTTCAACAACGCCGGGATCGGCGGCGGCGGATCGATCATCGAAGACGATCGCGAAGGATGGGAGAAGACCTTCGGTGTGTGTTGGTACGGCGTGTATTACAACACTCGTGCCTTTCTGCCGCTCCTTTTGAAGTCAGACGCCGGACATGTGGTGAACACGAGTTCGGTCAATGGATTCTGGGCGTCGCTCGGACCGAACATTCCCCATACGGCCTACAGCTCGGCCAAGTTCGCCGTGAAGGGCTTCACCGAAGCTCTGATCACCGACTTTCGGATCAATGCCCCTCACCTTCGCGCCTCGGTGGTGATGCCCGGCCACATCGGAACGTCGATCGCCATCAATTCACGCAAACTCCTCGGCAACGACCCGAAGGACATGACCGAAGAACAGATCGCCCAGGTGCGTGCTCGCATGGCGCGTAGCGGGCTCGATCTGAGTGGAGCGAGCGACGAG
>JBEGQB010000029.1:0-12197 GCA_041181165.1 Actinomycetota bacterium | reverse complement strand
AGTTGGGCAAGCCGATCGCTATGGATGAGGGTTTGCGGTTCGCTATTCGTGAGGGTGGTCGTACGGTTGGCGCCGGACGTGTCACCAAGATCATCAAGTAATCGGAGACAAACATGCCCAGGAACGACAAGCGGGTGAAGATCACCCTCGAATGCACCGAGTGCAAGCGGCGCAACTACATCACCATCAAGTCCAAGATCAACGATCGTGAGCGGATGGAAATGAAGAAGTACTGCAGCTTCGACCGCAAGCACACCAATCACAAGGAGACGCGCTAGTCACGACTGGCGTCCGAGGGCAGTAGCTCAGTTGGTAGAGCATCGGTCTCCAAAACCGACGGTCGGGGGTTCGAGTCCCTCCTGCCCTGCACAGGACTGAGCGAACGAGAAACGAGCACACGAACATGGCGATGGATCTCAACCGAGAGCAGAAGCGGACCCTGAAGAAGATGGGTCAGCTCGACGAGCAGGGCAACCCGGCTCGTCAGGCTCCGGCGCGTCGCCCCCGGGAGGAGCGAACCTCCCCGGTGCAGTACGTCCGCGAAGTCCGCGAAGAAATGAGCAAGGTGGCCTGGCCGAAGTGGCCCGAGATCCGCCGTTATTCCATCGTCGTGCTGGTCACGGTGGGCATCTTCACCGCTTTGATCGGTGGTGTCGATACCTTGTTTGGCTTCCTGACCGACTGGCTCTACGAGAACTGACATGACTGACGACCTGAACCAAGATCTCACCGCCGACTCGGCTGATCCGCAGGTGTTCGACCTGACATCGGCCGACGACCTCGTTGCCACCGACGCCGACGACACGGACGACTCCGGAGACGTCGGCGAGGCTCCGACTCATCCGTGGAACCTTCCCGGACAGTGGTTCGTCGTGCACACGCAGGCCGGTTACGAAAAGAAGGTGTCGGCCAACCTCGCGGCCCGTATTCAGTCGATGAACATGGAAGACCGCATCTTCGACGTCGTCATCCCGATGGAAGAAGTCGTCGAGTTCAAGGGTGGTCGCAAGCAGATCGTTCAGAAGAAGGTCTTCCCGGGCTACATCCTCGTTCGTTGTCACATGGACGACGAGAGCTGGTACTGCATCCGCAACACCCCCGGTATCACGGGCTTCGTCGGCCAGAGCCAGAAGGGGCAGAAGCCCACGCCGTTGTCGCGTCGCGAAGTCGACACGTTCTTGTCGGCCAAGGGTGACGGTCAGGAACAGGCGGCTCGTCGCAAGCCCAAGCTCGAGTACGAAGTCGGCGAAAGTGTGCGCGTGAAGGAAGGTCCGTTCGCGGACTTCTCCGGACAGGTCGCCGAGATCAACGCCGACCACATGAAACTCAAGGTGCTGGTGAACATCTTCGGTCGCGAGACCATGGTGGAGATGGACTTCAGCCAGGTCGCCAAACTCTGACCTCGAATTCTCACAACGAAAGGCACGCCCCATGGCGAAGAAGAAACTCACCGCGATCGTCAAGATCCAGATTCCGGCCGGTAAGGCCACGCCGGCTCCGCCGGTCGGTACCGCGCTCGGACCGCACGGCGTCGCCATCATGGACTTCGTCAAGGCGTACAACGCAGCCACCGAAAGCCAGGTCGGCACGATCATTCCGGTCGAGATCAGCATCTTCGAAGACCGCACGTTCTCGTTCGTTCTCAAGACCCCGCCGACGCCGGTTCTCCTGCGTCAGAAGGCCGGTCTCGACAAGGCGAGTTCGACGCCGGGCAAGACCGTCGCCGGTTCGGTGACCGAGGCCGACATCGAAGAAGTCGCCAAGATCAAGATGCCCGACCTCAACGCATACGACCTCGAGGCCGCCAAGCAGCAGGTGCGCGGCACCGCTCGCTCGATGGGCCTCACGGTAAAGTAAGAAACTCAACCAATACGTCTGGACCGAGAACACCTCGCTCGGCCGACTCGACACCCCACTGAAAGGTGGGAGAGGGAGACAGAAATGTCAGGCAAGAAGTACGACGACGCCGTCAAGCGTTACAACCGAGACGATCTCTTCGGTCCGACCGAAGCACTGTCGCTCGTGAAGTCGCTCGCGTCGGCCAAGTTCGACGAGACCGTCGAGATCGCCATTCGTCTCGGCGTCGATCCGCGCAAGGCCGAGCAGGCCGTTCGCGGAACGGTGGCGCTGCCCTCCGGAACCGGCAAGAACCTTCGGGTCGCTGTGTTCGCCGCTGGTGAATCCGCCGAGGAAGCACGCAAGGCCGGAGCCGATCTCGTCGGCGCCGACGATCTTGCGGCCGAGATCGAAAAGGGCAACTTCAATTTCGATCTGGCCATTGCCACCCCCGACATGATGCCGCTCGTCGGTCGTCTCGGTCGTGTGCTCGGTCCGCGTGGTTTGATGCCCAACCCCAAGACCGGAACCGTGACCCAGGACGTCGGCCGCGCCGTCGGTGAATTCAAGGGCGGAAAGGTCGAGTACCGCACCGACCGTTACGGCAACGTGCACGTTCAGCTGGGCAAGGTGAGCTTCACGATCGAGCAGATCGAGGCCAACTTCCGAGCCGTCGTCGACGAGATCCAGCGCGCCAAGCCGGCTTCGGCCAAGGGCCGTTATCTCAAGAAGATCACCGTGTCGTCCACCATGGGCCCCGGTGTGAAGGTCGACCTCAACCGTCTCCGCAGCGAGACGGTCTGAGTTCATCGGGTTGGTTCCCCCGAACCGACCGATAGTTTCCCGATCACAACCAAATCGCTTGCCAGAGACAGTCGGTCCACCTTCGGGTGGGTAAATGGTTCGAAGAACCAGCCAACCGAGGCGGAGACTGCACGGAGCCTTTCGCTCCTCGTGGTGCCGCATCTGCGAGCGCCCGAGTAGAAGCGAAAGGAGGAAAACACGTGGAGAATCCCCGTCCGGAGAAGGTCGCGACCGTCGCCGAGATCGTCGGCAAGATGTCGGCAGTCAGCACGGTGTTCGTGTCGGAGTACCGCGGTCTGACCGTGGGCAACCTCGCCGAACTTCGTCGTTCATTGCGCGACGCCGGCGGCGAGCACAAGGTGTACAAGAACACCCTGGCCCGTCGTGCCGCTGTCGAAACCGGTAACTCGGCTCTCGTCGATCTTTTGGTCGGTCCGAGCGCCCTGACCTTCGTCACTGGAGATGCGGCAGCCGTCGCCAAGGTCCTGCGCGAGTTCGCCAAGACGAACCCGTTGCTCGTCCTGAAAGGCGGTGCCCTCGCCGGCTCGTCGCTCAGCGCCAAGGATGTCGAGGCACTGGCCGATCTGCCACCGCGAGAGGTTCTGCTGGCCCAGTTCGCTGGCGCCCTGCAGGCACCGCTCGTCAAGACCGCCGGTCTGTTGCAGGCCCTGCCCCGCAACATGGCCTATGGCTTGAAGGCTCTCGTCGACCAGAAGTCAGCCGCCTGATCCCGTCGGTTACCAGCCGACACAAACGTTCATCTCGCAGGTCAACCTGCACATCAACACGAAAAGCACTCAAACAGGAGAAACAGAAATGACCCTTACCAAGGACCAGATCCTGGACGGCATCGCCGCCCTGACCGTGATCGAACTGAAGGAGCTTCTCGATGCATTCGAGGAGAAGTTCGGCGTGACCGCCGCTGCTCCGGTGGCTGTGGCCGCCGTGGCCGCCGGTGGTGGAGCCGCCGCTGGCGGAGCCGCAGCTGAGGAGAAGGATGAGTTCGACGTCATCCTCGCCGACGCTGGCGCACAGAAGATCCAGGTCATCAAGGTTGTCCGTGAACTGACCAACCTCGGCCTCAAGGAAGCCAAGGACCTCGTCGATGGAGCCCCCAAGCCCCTGCTCGAGAAGGTCAGCAAGGACGACGCCGAGAAGGCCAAGGCCAAGCTCGAGGAGTCGGGCGCCAAGGTCGAAATCAAGTAACTCGACCGGGGCTGAGCCCCACGACCTGCAGTTCCGGCCCGGGGGAGACCCCGGGCCGGTTGCATTTTCGCCCCGAGGGTCCTTGACCCCGACCCCCACCCCCGTTTACGGTGTCGCCCAGCCGACGGGCCGCCCAGCAAAGGTGCTGGTGGCGGTTGGATTCGTGCGCCCTCGAGGGGTAGTCTCGTCCGTTGCCGTGCGTCGCCGTTCTCTTTTGTCGTCCCTGAGTTCTGCTTCGGCGCGCCCAGTTCTGATTCCGTCCGTCGCCCGCTGATCTGAGGAGTTCACCTTGGCCACACGACTGTCTTCCCGCGAGCGTTACTCGTTTGCCAACCTCGATGAGCGACTGGAGATGCCCGATCTCCTCGACATCCAGCGCAAGAGCTTCGAGGACTTCCTGAAGAAGGGCTTGGCCGAGACGTTCCGCGACATCTCGCCGATCAAGGACTTCGCCGAGAACCTCAGCCTCGAACTCGAGTACGACCCCGAGGACGAGATGCTCTGCCCGCCGCCGAAGTTCTCGGTGGAGGAGTGTCGCGAGAAGGGTCACACGTACCAGTCGTCGATCCTCGTGCGGGCGCGCTTCAGCAACCGCGCCACCGGTGAAATCCGCGAACAGCTCGTCTTCATGGGTGACTTCCCGATGATGACCGAGAAGGGCACGTTCATCATCAATGGCACCGAGCGCGTCGTCGTGTCGCAGCTCGTGCGCAGCCCCGGTGTGATCTTCGAACCGGGTGAGCGTTACCGCCTTCGTAACCTGGCCAAGCATCAGCTGGTGAAGGGCACCATCCACCCGCAGCGCGGTGAGTGGCTCGAGTTCGACGTCGAGCAGAAGCCCGGCAAGGACGTCACCGCCGGAACCCGCGTGGCCCGTAAGCGCCGCATGAGCGTCTTCACCCTTCTGCGCGCGCTCGGTTACGACGAAGAGCACGTGCCCGGTTTCCTCGATCGCTTCGTGCAGCATTTCGACTTCCTCCAGGGCCAGTGGGACAAGGAGCGCAACATCGCCCCGACCCAGAACGAGGCCATCGTCGAGATCTACAAGCGAGCCCGCCCGGGTGAGCCACCGTCACTCGAATCGGCTCGTGGATACTTCAAGAACGCATTCTTCGATCCGAAGCGCTACGACCTCTCGCGCGTCGGTCGCTACAAGATCGACCGCAAGCTCGGTGATGAACTCGCCAAGCTCGACTCGATCTTCGGCAAGGGCACCCGTGCTGCGGGCTCGTTCTTCAAGGCCGATGTCGATGATCCGAACAAGCGCGCCGTCGAGAGTGATCCGAACGACACCAACGTTCTGCGCCCGAACGAAGTTCTGGCTGCGATCTCGTACATGTTGCACCTCGTCAAGCAGGAGCCCGGCTACCGCCTCGACGATCAGGACCACTTCGCCAACCGCCGCATCCGCTCGGTGGGCGAACTGATCCAGAACCAGGTGCGCATCGGCCTGTCGCGTATGGAGCGCGTCGTTCGCGAGCGCATGAGCACCCAGGACGTCGAGTCCATCACCCCGCAGTCGCTCATCAACATCCGACCGGTGTCGGCGGCCATCAAGGAGTTCTTCGGAACCAGCCAGTTGTCGCAGCTGATGGACCAGGTGAACGCACTCTCGGGCCTCACCCATCGTCGTCGCCTGTCGGCCCTCGGACCCGGTGGTCTGTCGCGTGAGCGCGCCGGCTTCGAAGTCCGTGACGTCCACTTCTCGCACTACGGACGTATGTGCCCGATCGAAACACCGGAAGGTCCGAACATCGGATTGATCGGTGCGCTCTCGACCTTCGCGAAGGTCAACGACTACGGCTTCATCGAGACGCCGTACCGCGTGGTCAAGAACGGTCGAGTCACCAACGAAGTCCGCTACATGCCGGCCGACGAAGAAGAGAAGTACGTGGTGGCCCAGGCCAATACGCCGGTCAACCCCGATGGCACGTTCATGCAGAGCAAGATCCTCGTGCGTCGTGCACCGCAGGCCGCCAGCCTCGAACAGTTGAAGGGCATGCTCGAAGCCGAGAACTTCTTCGGCGCGACCACCGACATCCTCCTCGTCGAGCCCGACAAGGTGGACCTCATCGACGTGTCGCCGAAGCAGATCGTCTCGGTCGCCACCGCGCTGATCCCGTTCCTCGAGCACGACGACGCGAACCGCGCCCTCATGGGTGCGAACATGCAACGTCAGGCCGTCCCGCTCATCCGCACCGAGGCTCCGTACGTCGGCACCGGTATCGAGCGCAAGGTCGCCTCCGACGGCGCCGATCTGATTCTCGCTTCCGACGAAGGTGAAGTCACCGAGGTCTCGGGTTCGCAGATCACCGTTCAGTACAAGAACGACGGCAAGCGGGTGTACCACCTCGCGAAGTTCCGTCGCTCCAACCACAACACCTGCGTCAATCAGTTGCCGCGCGTGGTGGAAGGTCAGAAGTTGAAGAAGGGCGACCTCATCGCCGACGGTCCGAGCACCGATCAAGGCGAACTCGCCCTCGGCAAGAACCTCCTCGTGGCTTTCATGCCGTGGGAGGGTTACAACTTCGAGGACGCCATCATCCTGTCCGATCGTCTTGTGCGCGACGACGTCCTCACGTCGATCCACATCCACGAGTACACGATCGACGCGCGCGACACCAAGCTCGGTCCCGAGGAAATCACGCGCGACATCCCGAACCTCTCCGACGACATCCTGCGCGATCTCGACGACCGAGGTGTGATCCGCGTGGGCGCCGAGGTCAACCCCGGCGACGTGCTCGTCGGCAAGGTGACTCCGAAGGGCGAAACCGAACTGACCCCCGAAGAGCGCCTGTTGCGCGCGATCTTCGGTGAGAAGGCTCGCGAAGTTCGCGACACCTCACTCAAGGTTCCGCACGGTGAGAGCGGCAAGGTCATCCATGTCAGCGTGATGGATCGCGAAGAGGGTGGCGAACTCGCCCCCGGCGTGAACCAGATGGTGAAGGTCCTCGTCGCCCAGAAGCGCAAGATCAGCGTGGGCGACAAGTTGGCCGGTCGTCACGGCAACAAGGGTGTTATCTCCAAGATCCTTCCGCAGGCCGACATGCCGTACCTCGCCGATGGAACTCCGGTCGACATCATCCTCAACCCTCTCGGTGTGCCGAGCCGAATGAACGTGGGTCAGGTTCTCGAAGCCCACCTCGGCTACGCGGCCCGTTGGGGTTGGGAGAACAACGGTCAGCAGGTCGGTGACGCGCCGATCCGCGGCACCGAGTCGAAGACCCGTCCGAGCACTCAGCCGGCGACCTACATCTCGACGCCGGTGTTCGACGGTGCGCACTGGGACGAAACGGAGAAGTCGGGTAAGCACCCGACGATCGTGAAGATCTTCGAGAATCTCAATCCGGAGTCCGTCAACGGTGACCGCCTGATCAAGACCGATGGCAAGACCACTCTTTACAACGGTCGCACCGGTGAGCCGTACGACAACCCGATCACCGTCGGTTACATGTACATCCTCAAGTTGTCGCACCTCGTCGACGACAAGATCCACGCTCGTTCGACCGGCCCGTACAGCATGATCACCCAGCAGCCGCTCGGTGGTAAGGCGCAGTTCGGTGGTCAGCGCTTCGGTGAAATGGAAGTGTGGGCCCTCGAGGCCTACGGCGCGGCGTATTGCTTGCAGGAGTTGCTCACCATCAAGTCCGACGACGTCCTCGGCCGAGTCAAGGTCTACGAGGCGATCGTTCAGGGCAAGAACATCCCCGAGCCGGGCATCCCCGAGAGCTTCAAGGTGCTCATGAAGGAGATGCAGGCACTGTGCCTCAACGTCGAGGTGCTGGCCAAGGACGGATCCGAGATCGAGATGAAGGAGATCGACGAGGAAGTGTTCAGCACGACCGAGTCACTCGGCATCGACATCAGCCGCCCCGAGCGCGGCAGCGACCAGGACGACCGGGAGCGGGCGAGTTTCCGGCGCTGAGCCGGACGCCCACTCCACAGCACTTCATAGAACGCGACGAAACGAAGAGAGAGCGAGAAGCCGATGCTCGATGTGAACATGTTCGACCAACTCCGGATCGGTCTGGCCACGGCCGACCACATCCGTAACTGGTCGAGTGGCGAAGTCAAGAAGCCCGAGACGATCAACTACCGAACGCTCCGTCCCGAGCGGGAGGGTTTGTTCTGCGAAAAGATCTTCGGACCCACTCGCGACTGGGAGTGTGCTTGTGGCAAGTACAAGCGCGTTCGCTTCAAGGGAATCATCTGCGAGAAGTGCGGTGTGGAAGTCACGCGCTCGAAGGTCCGCCGTGAGCGCATGGGCCACATCGAGCTCGCTGCGCCCGTCGTTCACATCTGGTACCTCCGCGGCACGCGTTCGTGGTTGGCATATCTCCTCGGCGGACTCGAGCCTCGTGAAGAGCTCAAGGCCAAGCAGCTCGAGAAGGTCATCTATTTCGCCGCTCACCTCGTGACCTGGGTCGACGAGGACAAGCGCCACGACGAACTCTCGAGCCTCGAGCAGGAGTACCTCGGCGAGATCGAAGCCATCGAGAAGGATCTCAATCTCGAAGTGGATCGTCGCTTCAAGGAGATGGAGAAAGAGGCCGCTCGTCTCGAGAACGAGGGCGCGAAGGACGCCGAGGTCAAGGCTCTGCAGAAGATCGCCGATCGCGATCTCGCCGCCATCCGCGACCGCTACGCCGCCGAACTAGATCTCGTGAAGCGCGCCTGGGACGAGTTCAAGGGACTCCATTCGCGTCAGATCATCGAAGACGAAGGCCTGTGGCGCGAGCTCCGCGATCGCTACAGCGACTACTTCGAAGGCGGCACCGGAGCCGATGCCATCAAGTCGCTCATCGACCGCATCGACTTCGACGACGAAGAGCGCAAGTTGCGCGAGGCCATCGATCCCAAGGACGGCAAGAAGCCGCTCAGCGCGCAGCGCAAGCAGCGCGCCATCAAGCGCCTGAAGATCGTGGCGTCGTTCAACCAGCGCGATCCCGAAACCGGTCGTCGTCTGAACGATCCGAAGGCCATGATCCTCGACGTCGTCCCAGTGATCCCGCCGGAACTGCGTCCGATGGTCCAGCTCGATGGTGGCCGTTTCGCGACCTCCGACCTCAACGATCTCTACCGACGCGTGATCAACCGAAACAACCGTCTCGAGCGTTTGCTCGGGTTGGGTGCTCCGGAGATCATCGTCAACAACGAAAAGCGCATGCTGCAGGAAGCCGTCGACGCACTGTTCGACAACGGTCGTCGTGGGCGCCCCGTCACCGGACCGGGCAACCGTCCGTTGAAGTCTCTGTCCGACATGTTGAAGGGCAAGCAGGGTCGTTTCCGTCAGAACCTGCTCGGTAAGCGCGTCGACTACTCGGGTCGTTCGGTCATCGTGGCCGGTCCGACCTTGAAGTTGCATCAGTGTGGTCTGCCCAAGTTGATGGCCCTCGAACTCTTCAAGCCCTTCGTGATGAAGCGTCTCGTCCAGATCGAGTACGCCCAGAACATCAAGAGCGCGAAGCGCATGGTCGAGCGGCGCAACCCGCGCGTGTGGGACGTCCTCGAGGAAGTCATCCGTGAGCACCCGGTTCTCCTGAACCGTGCGCCCACGCTGCACCGCCTCGGAATCCAGGCGTTCGAGCCGGTGCTCGTGGAAGGCAAGGCCATCCAGATCCATCCGCTCGTCTGCACCGCGTTCAACGCCGACTTCGACGGCGACCAGATGGCCGTGCACGTGCCGCTGTCGTCGGAGGCTCAGGCCGAAGCACGCGTTCTGATGCTCAGCGCCAACAACATCCTGTCGCCGGCATCGGGTCGGCCGATCGTCACTCCGACGCAGGACCTCATCATCGGTGCGTTCTATCTCACCGCCGAGGACCCGGGTGCCAAGGGCGAGGGCCGTGTGTTCCGCCACAATTGGGAGGCTTTCCGTGCCCTCGAAGAGGGATCACTCAACCTCCATGCTCGGATCAAGGTGCGCACTGGTTCTGGTGACGAGCGATCCGAGTTCGAGACCTCGGCCGGACGACTGCTCTTCGAAGAGGCCCTGCCGGCCGCGTACATCGAGCGCTTCGGCCACATCTCCGAACCGATCAAGAAGAAGGAGATGGGCGTCGTCGTCGAGCGCCTGTCGGACAACTTCACCAATGCCGAAGTCGCCGATTCGCTCGACCGCATCAAGGACATCTGCTACCGCTACGCGTCGCAGTCGGGCCTGACGGTTTCGATCGACGACGTCAAGACCCCGACCAAGAAGCGCGAGCTCCTCGACGAGTTCGAGCGTCAGGCCGAGAAGGTCGAGACCCAGTTCATGCGCGGTGTGATCACCGACGGTGAGCGTCGTCAGCAGGAAGTCCGTATCTGGACCGACGCGACCAATCAGGTGCAGCAGGCGATGGAGGCCGAGTTCAAGGCTCAGCGCTTCAACCCGATCGACATGATGGTTGGTTCGGGTGCCCGAGGAAACATGACCCAGATGCGTCAGATCGCCGGTATGCGCGGTCTGGTGGCCAACCCCCGTGGTGACATGATTCCGCGACCGATCAAGAGCAACTTCCGCGAAGGGCTCGAGACCCTCGAGTACTTCATCGCCACTCCCGGTGCGCGTAAGGGACTCGTGGACACCGCTCTGCGTACCGCTGACTCGGGTTACCTCACGCGTCGTCTCGTGGACGTCGCACAGGAGCTCATCATCCGTCAGGAGGATTGCGGCACGGCGCTCGGCGTCTGGATCGAGAACGTCCAGGCCGACACCGCGAATCGTCGCGCCTATCTCGAGACGAAGTTGTACGGCCGCGCGTTGGCCGTCGACACGCCTCTGTCTGACGGAACCGTGATCGCTCGCAACACCATCATCGATGACGATCTGATGGCGAGTCTGCGTGACGACGCCACGGTGAATCGCGTGCGCGTCCGCTCGGTGCTCACCTGTGACGCCGAACTCGGCGTGTGCGCACTCTGCTACGGCCGTTCACTGGCCACCGGAAACCCGATCGAACTCGGTGAGGCGGTCGGCGTGATCGCCGCTCAGTCGATCGGTGAGCCCGGTACCCAGTTGACGATGCGTACGTTCCACACCGGTGGTGTGGCCGGCAAGGACATCGCCGGTGGTTTGCCGCGCGTCGTGGAGCTCTTCGAAGCCCGCACTCCGAAGGGCTCGGCCCGTCTCGCCAAGGCGAGTGGTGTCGTGCGCATCGGTGAGGACGAGGGCAAGGGCATTCCCGTCACCGTCGTCGAGGATTCCGGTGAAGAGCACCAGATCGTCCTTCCCACGGGTAGCCGCCCGATCGTTCGCGACGGTGTCGACGTCGTCGCCGGTCAGCCGATCACCGATGGTCCGTTCGATCCGAAGGAGCTCCTCGAGATCAAGGGTGTGCGCGAGACGCAGCTCTACATCGTCGAGGAAGTCCAGAAGGTGTACCGCGATCAGGGTGTGTCGATCCACGACAAGCACATCGAATTGATCGTTCGTCAGATGACCCGTCGTGTGAGCATCCAGGCTCAGGGCGACACCGGCTTCCTGCCCGGTGACCGCAAGGATCTGAAGACCTTCACCGACACCAACCGCAAAATGGTGGAGGAGGGGCGTCAGCCGGCCGAAGGTCGTCCGGAGCTCATGGGAATCACCAAGGCGTCGTTGGCCACCGATTCGTGGCTGTCGGCCGCTTCGTTCCAGGAGACCACCCGTGTTCTCACCGAGAACGCGATCGAGGGTCGCCAGGACGGTCTCATGGGTCTGAAGGAGAACATCATCATCGGCAAGCTCATCCCGGCTGGTACGGGCATGATGCGCTACCGGGATTTCGGCATCGATGCCCCGGACTACGTGCCGATGGAGACCTACCACAGCGGCTACGACGAGGATCCGTCGTCGATCCTCGCCCAGCGCAGCATGGACGAAGGCGTCTTCTCCTCGGATTCCGCCGAAGTCTGATCGACCCCGGGGCTTCCCCCGAGGGGGGTTGGAGTCCGTCGGGGGTCGCTCGTAACATCTCAGGGTCCCTGAAAAGGGTCACAAACAACGCAAAGAGGTCGAAGAGTGCCCACCATTCAGCAGTTGGTCCGTCAGGGCCGCAGCACCAAGTTCAGCAAGACGAAGACGCCGGCCCTCAAGGGTTCGCCGCAGCGTCGCGGTGTCTGCACCCGCGTCTACACCAACACGCCGAAGAAGCCGAACTCGGCTCTTCGCAAGGTGGCTCGTGTTCGACTCTCGAGCGGTGTCGAGATCACCGCATACATCCCCGGTGAGGGTCACAATCTTCAAGAGCACTCGATCGTGCTCGTCCGTGGTGGCCGCGTTCGCGACCTCCCCGGTGTCCGATACAAGATCATCCGCGGCGCACTCGATGCAGCCGGTGTGAAGAACCGCAAGCAGGCCCGCAGCCGTTATGGCGCGAAGCGCGCCA
>JBEGQB010000028.1:0-12356 GCA_041181165.1 Actinomycetota bacterium | reverse complement strand
CGACTCCATGAAACGTGATCGAGTGAACGCTGCGTATCTTGCGGACTTCCCTCTACCAGACGACCTCGAGATCACGTCCGACATGCAACAAGCCGTGGGTTCGGCCGATGTCGTGGTGATGGCGGTGCCGTCGCACGGATTCCGAGATGCGGTGGCCGACGCGGCGCGTCATGTGCGGCCGTGGGTCCCGGTGGTGAGTTTGTCCAAGGGAATCGAACGCAGTTCGCTGAAGCGCATGTCGCAAGTGGTTGCCGACGAATTGCCCGGACATCCCGTGGCCGTTCTCACCGGACCGAATCTGGCCAAGGAGATCATGGGTGGTCAACCGGCGGCCGCGGTCGTGGCCATCGACGACAAGGTGATCGCCGAGGAGCTGCAGCGCTTGTTCACGCGACCGACGCTGCGCGTGTACACGAATCCCGACGTCGTGGGTTGTGAAGTGGCCGGAGTGGCCAAGAACGTCATGGCCATCGCCTCGGGTATGGCGGCCGGCATGGGTTTCGGTGACAACACACGCGCGACGCTCATCACCCGCGGACTGGCCGAGATGACACGTCTCGGTATCGCCATGGGCGGTGAGGGACTCACCTTTGCCGGCTTGGCCGGAATGGGTGATCTCATCGCCACGTGTTCGTCCACGCAGAGTCGAAACAACACGGTCGGTCTGCGACTTGGGCGCGGCGAGTCGATCGACGCGATCCTGGAATCGATGAACATGGTGGCCGAGGGAGTGAAGAGCTCACCGTCGCTCCTCGATCTCGCTCGTCGACACGACGTGGAGATGCCGATCACCGAACAGGTGGTGTCGGTGTGCCATCAGGGTCGCCCGGCCAAAGAGGCCATGATGCTCCTCATGCAACGACGCAAGCGGAGCGAAATTGGCTGATCGATGGTGGCGACGTCGGCGATCCGAGATGTCGCGCGATTCCCAGAACATTTCCGGAACGCCGACCGGCGTTCTGGGGAGCCCGTGGCGCGCTCTGATCTCTCCATCGGGTGATCTCTTCTCCGAGGACGGCCGACCGATCATGCAGTGGTTCGTGGCCGCCGATGATCGTTGGCATCACCCGGCCGAGGAAGTGGCGATCCGGCAGCAGAACATCGAAGGCGCCGCCGTCGTGGAAACTCGACTGCGGGTTCCCGGAGGCGACATCGTGCAGACGATCTGGTCGACGATTGCTTCCGATGGACGCGGTTACACCGTCGTTCGATTCGCCAATGAGTCGTCGATGCCGGTGGCCGTTGCGGTGTCGGGAGTGGATGCGATGACGGCGCGCGCGGTGGCTCCTGACGTCGCCCCCGGACTCTCGTTCGCAGAACCGGTGAGGGTCGTTCCGATCGCGCATCGAACCAGCGCCTACGTCCTCGTCCCTCACGGCCATCGCGGAGCCTCATGGCCCGGGTCATGGTCCGATTCGACCGAAGTGGTGGCGGGTTGGTTGTCGTTGATCGGTCGGGCCGGACGTGTGGAGGTACCCGAACTCATCGGCGGTCGTCCGATCACCGAACTCGTGGCTGCCGCGCGTTGTCGGGCTGCACTCGAACGAGTGGACCTGATCACCAATCCGATCGACCGACTCCTGACATTGGACGAGCGGGCGCGAATGAATCTCGATGATGACGATGTTCTTCCGCTCGTGGTCGAAAGTGTGGAACAGATCGTGGCCGCAGCGCGTCGCGGGACCATGGACGAGTCGGGTACGCGCCTTGCGTTCATTGCGGCCAGCCGGCTTCTGCGCGACGACCCACGAGCCTCATCGGATCTGGTGGCCACCGTGGCGCGAATTCGGCGCACACGGGCGACGTCGTTGCCCGAAGCCTGGGGCGATGTCGAAGCGCAAGGAGCGCTCACCGACACTGGACGCCGACTCCCCGCCGACGTTGCTGATCGGTTGGTTCGTTGGACCGCAAAGAACACGGCGACCCTGGTGCCGGACGGACTGCCACGACCGTGGTGGGGGAGTTCATGTGAAGCTTTCGACATCGCAGTGGGGAACGAGCATCGTGTGTCGTTTGCGATTCGTTGGCACGGCGATCGACCAGCGGTCTTGTGGGAAGTGAGTGGTCCACCCGGATTGGTTCTGCGATCAGGGGCCGATGATGAGTGGACCTCAACCAACGCAAGCGGTGAAGCATTGTGGGCTGCGCCCCAGCCGGTGCGAACGAACCTTGTGTTGAACTCCGAGCAGTCGTTCAGTTGACCACCCGTGTGCGATCTGCTCGTCACTCGAAACTCTGCTGCAGAGGCGTCGATGCTCTTCGCCAAGAATTCCGATCGACCCAAAGGTGAGTGCCAGGAATTCGAGTGGGTCCGACCTCGGCGTGAGGCCTCGACACAATGCACGTACATCTCCGTACCCGGGCATACCGCTGAAACTCTGGGTTGCTGGATCTCGCGGCCGACCTGGGGCTGGGGAGCCGAGCACGGCGTCAACGAACATGGCGTCGCAGTGGGAAACGCCACGATTTACACGATCACCGATCCACGACCCTTCCCCGATGCGCTCACTGGCATGGACATTGTCCGGCTGGTACTGGAGAGATCCGGTAACGCTGCCACGGCAGTGGAAACATTGTTCGATCTGATCAGCCGTCACGGGCAGGGAGGGTCAGGGTCGGCGCCGGGACTTCCACGCCGTCCGTATTGGAGCTCGTTCTTGATCGCCGATGGGGGAAGTTCCTTCGTCATCGAAACCGACGCAGCCGAAGTCGTCGTCGAAGAAGTAAGCGATGCTGCCGCGGTGTCGAATCGGGTGACGCTCGGCAGCATGCTTCCGAGAGCGCATCCGGATCAGAAGATCGAGCATTTCGTGGAACCGCGACTGAAGGCGACCCGACATCTGCTGTCGACGGGTCGAGTCACGGTCGACTTGGTCAAAGAGCATCTGCGATCCCACGATCAGACGTCCTCGGGTTGGGACGTCTGCATGCACAACGACCACCAGGAAACAGCAGCGTCGATGATCGTCGAATGGCTTCCCGGCGAGGTGGTCGTCTGGTCGACGCAAGGATCACCGTGCATAAACGATTACGTCAGGCGAACTGTCATTGTCCGCTGAACTGGGCAGCGCTGGAGGCGTCAGCCGCGAATCAGCGCTTCGACGTGACCAAGTCGGGCCGACAGGAGATCTTCGATCTCCTGATCGGATGTCGAGCCCCCAGCCGTGATGCGTTCGGCACCCTTCACGATCTGAACCGGGGGCTCGGAGATCATGGTGTTGCCCAGCAACGCCATGATCCCCGACAACTGTTCGATCATGTGTTTGCCACCGGTGCTCCCCGCGCTGCTCACGATGCTGATCACCTTGCCGCGAAGCGCGTGTTGGCCGAGCGGTCGGGTCACCCAGTCGATGGCGTTCTTGAGCACCGCGGTCGGACCGAAGTTGTATTCGGGTGCGGCGATGAAAATGGCGTCGGTATCGGTGACGGCGGCTCGCCAATCGAGGACGACCTTCGGGGGTGAGGCCTCGAGATCCTCGTTGTAGAAAGGGAGTTCACCGAGACGGTCCCAGTGGGAGAAGTTCACATCGGCTGGCGCGAGGCGTGCGGCCATGCGAATGAGGCCGAGGTTGGATGACGAGGCCCGAAGGCTTCCGCAGATGGCGAGGATCGAACGGGTCATCGTCTCAGTATGGCTGGGGCCACCGATGACCGTTCGGTCCGGCGCGCACACGGCAAGATAGGGATGTGCAAGCACCTGTTCGCGTGGCCTACACCCTCGAACAGTGCTGGCACCGGGTTCCGGGCGGGACGGCATCCTCGGCCCTGCGTACCGCCGTGGCGTTGGCCGATGTCCCGGGCGTCGAGATCATCGGTGTGGCCGGGCGCCATCGTCGTCCACCCAACCCGGCCTTCGTTCCCTCGGTACCCGTGCAACAACTGCCGTATCGCGCGCCGCTTCTCTACGAACTTTGGTTACGACTCGGCTGGCCGCCCATCGAACGTGCGACGGGTCAGGTCGATGTGGTGCACTGCACCGGCCTCATCCCACCGCCGAGTCGAGCGCCGATGATCGCGACCCTGCACGACGTCGCTTGGCGACACCGCCCCGATCAGTTCACCCGGCACGGAGTGCGGGTGTTCGAACGGAGCCTGGCCGAGATCCGTCGACGGGCGGCGCTCGTTTTGTGTCCGTCCACGGCCACCATGCTCGATGCCGAACGCGCCGGCATCGAGGTCGAACGGCTGCGCCTGGTCCCGTGGGGCGTCGAACGCCACACGGTGACCGCGGCCGACAAGGTCGCGGTGCGCGAGAAATTCGGTCTGCCCGATGAGTTCTTGTTGTTCGTCGGCACCGTCGAACCACGCAAGAACCTACGTCGACTCGCCGAGGCCGTGAGTCGCCTCGGCAAGCCAATTCCTCTGGTGGTCGCCGGCGCCAAGGGGTGGGGCGATTCCGGTATCGACTCCATCGAGGGAGTGCGCTTCATCGGATTCGTGCCCGATGCCGATCTGCCAGCGCTGTACGCGTCGGCACTGGTGTTCTGCTATCCGAGCGAGCGCGAAGGATTCGGCATGCCCGTGCTCGAGGCGATGTCCCAAGGGGTTCCGGTGGTCACCAGTTTGGGAACTTCCACCGAGGAGGTTGCCGGCGGCGCAGCGGTTCTCGTCGATCCGTTCAGTGTCGACGACATCAAGCGCGGAATCGAAGAAGCGTTGTCTCGTCGGTCCGAGCTCATCGTGTGGGGGCAGCGGCAGGCGGCTCGTCGCCAATGGTCCGAAACTGCACGCCTCACGGTGTCTGCCTACCGCGAGGTCATCTGATGTCGACCAAGGGTCGCGTCGCGGTCAATCTCACGTGGTGCATCCCGGGTGTGGTTGGTGGGAGCGAGGAGTATCTCTGCCGACAACTGGTGGGAGTCGGTCGGGCTGGTGTTTCCGCCGTCGTGTTCGCGCCGCGTGGTTTCACGCGCGCTCATCCCGAATTGTGCGAATTTCACGATCTCGTCGAAGCACGACACGATTGCCGGTCCCGTCAGCGACGAATGCTCCTCGAATCCACATGGCTGCACCGACGCACTCGCGGTTCATCGGTCGTGCATCACGGCGGTGGCACTCTTCCGATCCTCGTGCGCAAGCCAACTTTGCTCACCATCCACGATCTCCAGTACCTGCAATTCCCGCAGTATTTCTCCCGTCAGCGCCTCACCTATCTGCGGGCGATCATGCCTCGCTCGGCGGTGGCCGCCGACCTCATCGCGGTGCCCACCGAATTCGTGAAGCGCACCGTGGTCGACGCGTTCGGAATCGAAGCCGACCGCATCGTGGTGGTGCCACACGGCGTCGACGAATCATTGGGGGACGATGTCACCCCGGAAGCAGAGTTGAGGGAACGATTCGCTCTGGGCGACGATCCGATCCTCGTTCTGCCGGCAGCTACTCACCCGCACAAGGGCCACCTGTTCTTGATCGACGTCGCCGATCGTCATTGGTCGCATCAGGGGTTTCGACTCGTTCTGATGGGCGGATCCGGTGCGGCCGATCCTGCGGTTCGTCAACGATTGCAAGATCCGCGGGTGTCACGTTGGGTCACCCATGTCGGACGGGTTTCGGATCGTGATCGCAACGGACTGCTCGCCATGGCTCGGGCCCTCGTCTTTCCGAGCGAATACGAGGGTTTCGGTGCTCCGGTGATCGAGGCCATGCAACTCGGTGTTCCAGTCGTCACCAGTGATCGAACGTGTCTACCCGAAGTGGTCGCCGATGCCGGGATCGTGTTGTCGCTCCAA
Organism: Actinomycetota bacterium; assembly: GCA_041181165.1. Classification (GTDB taxonomy): domain Bacteria; phylum Actinomycetota; class Acidimicrobiia; order Acidimicrobiales; family Ilumatobacteraceae; genus Casp-actino8. Next base: position 6,627 of record JBEGQB010000028.1, on the reverse strand, counting down.
GAAGATCTCTGGGCCGCGGTGCCCGATCTCGTGGGCGCACGCCGGTCCGAGCTCATCGAACGCGGTCGGCGACGAGTCGCCGACTTCTCGGTGAGCGTCTCGGGAGACGCTCTTGCGAAGGCTTATCGGATGGTTGCGCCGTGACGTCGGGTCTCACCATCTTGGTGATCTGCCCGCACTTCGAGCCCGACTCCGCACCGACGGGAGTCGTGATGACACGCATCGTGCACGAACTCGCCGCCGCCGGTCACCGCCTTCATGTGGTCACTTCTCTGCCTTGGTACGCGAAGCACCGCGTGGAGCCCGAGTGGCAACACGTCGGTTGGCGCAACCGTTCCGAAAGCCGCGAGTGGGGAAGCATCACCCGTCTCGATCCCTTCGCCGGAGACGACAAGCGCAATCTGTTGCGCCGAGCCATCGGATTCGTCGGGTTCTCGGTCACCTCGGCCGTGGCCGGCCTTCGCGCCGGCGAGCGGCCCGATGCAGTGCTCGTGATGAGTCCTCCGCTCACGCTTGCCGTGACGGGCTGGTTGGTCTCGCGCCTGCGCCGAGCGCCGCTCTTCTTGAACATTCAGGACGTCTTCCCGGATGCGGCCGTCGAAACGGGCGCAATTCGGAACAAAGCGGTGATCGCCGTCGCTCGACTTCTCGAGAAGTGGTCCTATGCACGATCAGCGGCGGTCACGGTGCTCTCGGAGGATCTCGCCGACAACCTCCGAGCCAAAGTGCGACCATCCCGACGCAATCGCATCGTCGTCATCCCGAATTTCGTCGACACCGACGCGATCCGCCCGATGGATCGACGTACCTCGTATCGCAGCGAACTCGGACTCGACGAGAGGCCAGTGGTGATGTACGCCGGCAACGTCGGTTTCTCGCAATCGCTCGATCTCGTCCTCGACGCGGCCCGAGCCCTTCCGCACGTTTCGTTCGTGATCAACGGTGACGGCTCGGCCCGCGACAACCTGCAGATGCGAGCGACGAACATCCCGAATCTTGTCTTTGGCGATTACCAACCGGCCGAGCGGCTGTCGGAGGTCCTGGCCACCGCCGATGTTCACGTGATCCCTCTGAAACGCGGACTCGGTCGGGTCAGCGTTCCGTCGAAGACCTACTCGATCATGGCGGCGGGACGCCCGGCGGTGGCCGCCGTCGACCCCGGCACCGAGGTCCCCCGATTGATCACCGCGTCGGAAGGTGGAATCTGCGTTCCACCGGACGACACCGATGCGTTCGTGGCGGCGGTCCGCCATCTCGTCGAGCATCCCGATGAGGCACGGGCAATGGGTGCGAGGGCGCGGGTGCACGTGGAAGGCAACGTGTCGCCGGCGGCAGTCGCGGCATCGTACGTCGAACTCCTGCGTGGACGGTCCTGAACCCCAGATCAGGCCGGTCAGCCGATAGCCTCGCCTACTCGTGGCCTCCAAAACATCGAGAAGTTCATCGGCATCCCGTGTGGCGCGCCTCGCGCAGAAGGGGAAAGGCAAGAAGGTTCGCTTCAAGGGCGGAACCCTCTTCCCGGCCGTGGTCGTCGGCGTGGCGATCGTCGGAGCCGCCCTCATCGTCTACTCGCGTGCGTCGATTCCCGATCGCAACGTGCCCCCGACCGTGAACGATCACTGGCACGCGTCATACGGCTTCTACGGCTGCAACGAATGGCTCCCCGATCTGCAGGGCAACAAGGAAGAACTCGACACCACTGGCAACCTGCTCGACGAGAAGTTCCGTCGCACGGGCATCCACAGTCACGACGACGGGGTCATGCACTGGCACCCGTATTCCTCGGCCGCCACTGGTCGTAACGCCAAGCTCGGCGTCTTCCTCGACGTCTACGGCGTGAAGGTCTCCGATTCCAAGATCGTCTTCCCCGAGGATCAGGGCGGGGCGGTGTACGAAGAGGGCAAGACGAAGTGTCTGGACGACTCCGGCAAGTCGGTCGACGGTGAAGTTGTCGTGTACGCCTACAACTCCTTCGACAACGGGGACGACTTCTCCACGTACATCACGAACTTCGACGACATCCGGCTCAAGCAGGACGCGATGGCGTTCGCCATCGTGTTCGCGCCGGCCGGCGTGAACCCGGGTCTGCCGCCGAGCGCGGCCGACTTGCCCAAGTTGGGCGCGGCCGACACCGGAACGCCGACCACGACGACCCCCGGTGGCTCCGTGGCTCCGGGCGATTCAGGTGCGCCGGTCGCCACCGACGCCACCTCCGAGTCGATGGCTCCGGACTCGATGCCATCGACCGACGCGCCAACGACGGTCGCTGGTCCCACCACCACGGGCGGCTGATGCGCGCGGTCGTGCTCGTCGGCGGGTTCGGTACCCGTCTGCGACCGCTGACCTTCACCACCCCGAAGCCGATGCTGCCGGTCGGTCACCGACCCATCATCGAGAATCTCGTGATGATGCTGGCGGCGGCCGGAATCGACGAGGTGGTTCTCGCGCTCGGATTCAAACCAGAACCGTTCATGCGGGCGTTCCCCGATGGCACGTGTGCGGGGGTGAAGCTTCACTACGCCGTCGAGCCCGAACCGCTCGACACCGGAGGCGCCATTCGATTCGCCGCCGAAGACGCCGGCATCAACAGCACCTTCGTGGTCGTGAACGGTGACGTCCTGACCGACCTCGATGTCGCATCGCTGATCGACTTCCATCGCGAGCATGGAGCCGAGGCGACCATCCACCTCACCCCGGTCGACGACCCATCGGCCTACGGCGTCGTCGAACTCGATGGTCGTGGTCGTGTGTCGCGTTTCGTCGAGAAGCCGGCACCGGGTACCGCGCCGTCCAACCTGATCAATGCCGGAACCTACGTGTTCGAACCATCGGTGCTGACGCGTATTCCGACCGGCCGAAAGGTTTCCATCGAGCGCGAGACCTTCCCGCAATTGGTGGAAGCCGGCACCCTCTATGCCATGGCAACCGACGATTACTGGATCGACACCGGGCGTCCGGCGACGTATCGGCAGGCCAACTTCGATGTTCTCGATGGTGTTCGAACGACGCTGCGATGTGCAGGAGTTGCACCTGGAGCATCGATTGCCACCAATGCAAACCTGACGCACAGTCTGGTGGCGTCGGGCGCGACGGTCGATAACGACGTGGTCCTCGTCGACTCGATCATTCTTCCGGGTGCTCATATCGGTGCAGGGGCTTCCGTCGAGCGTTGTGTCGTGATGGGCCGCGTCGGGCAGGGTGCGGTTCTGGACGACTGCGTCATCGGTGCCGACGGATCGGTCGAATCCGGTGCGCACTTGAGCGGAGCGCTCGTGCCCGATCCGAATCAAGTAACGACTGGTTAGGACGACCGGTGCCCAAGGCCGCTGCCCCCAAAGCGCCGACCACCGCGTTCGTGGTGGGTGGAGCCGGTTTCGTCGGATCACATCTCGTCGATCGTCTCGTCGTCGAGGCGACCACGGTGCACGTGATCGATGACCTCTCGACCGGATCGTTGTCCAACTTGGCGGCCGCGCGTTCGACGAACTCGCTCGGACGGCTCGTTTTTCAACAACTCGATGCCACGACACCACAACTCGGCGAATATCTCGAGCGTCATCAGCCGGACGTCCTGTACGTGCTCTCGGCGATGTCGGCTCGTTGGTCGGCACCGCAGGCCGTTCTTGGAATCGCACTGATGGTCAATGTCCTGGAGTCCGTCCGACTCCGATCGCCGGGCACCAAGGTCATCGTCACGTTGCCGGCCTCGATTCTCTACGGAGACGTTCCGGTGCGCGAACTCCCGGCCAAAGAAGACCGTGGGTTCCGTCCCATGGGTGCCACGGGCGTCATGGCCGAGTCGATCGTGCATCTGTTGCAGCGATACCGCGACGAACACTCGATCGAATTCACCGCGCTCCTCACCTCGACGATCTATGGACCGCGTCAACGATCCGAGGCCAACGTGGTCGCGGCCGCGCTTCAAGCCCGACGCGACGGAACCGCTTTCACATTGCACGGTGATGGCCGTCAGACGCGCGACTTCGTCTACGTCGAAGATGCCGCCGAAGCGTTGTTCCGAGCTGCCTCGAAAGGCGGCGGCCTCGTGATCAACCTCGGCTCGGGAACCGGCACGAGCATCCGCGACCTGTGGAAACTCGTGGGTGGAGATCAGCCGGTACGCGCCGGAGCTCGACGTGCCCTGGATGCGAATCGGGTCGTCTTGTCGCCGTCGCGGGCCCGCTTGCACCTCGGATGGTCGGCCTGGACCACATTGGCCAACGGTCTCGAGGCGAGCCTCGACTCAGCGGAATAAATCCTCAGCCGGAGGTCGCACGATCTCACCGATCGACGAATCACGCAACCACTCGGGCTGACAACCGCGAACCACGGCAACCGGAACTCCGTTCGACTTGCCCATGACGAGTTCACCAGCCGAGGCGATCTCGTCGGCCACACAGACCTCGGTGACCTGCATCGTGCGGCCGAGCGCGTCCGGTGTGCCACGCAGATCGACCACCCCGGCGATGCCAGCCACGCCGATCGCCACGTCGGTGAGCCCTTTTCGCCACGGACGACCGAAGGTGTCAGAAACGATCACCCCGACCTCGACATCCAACTTGGCGCGCACGATGTCCCGGATACGGCGAGCCGAGCGATCGCTGTCGAGCGGGAGCAGTGCGGCCCAACCCCGTTCGACATTCGAGAGATCGATGCCGGAGTTGGCACAGATGAAGCCGTGTCGAGTCTCCGTGATGATCAGATCACCGCGTCGTCGCACGACTCGCACACCCTCTTGTTCGACGAGTGCTTTGTGCGATAGGGGATCTTCGGGATCGATGGCGACCATGCGGTTCTCGGCCTTCGACACGATCTTTTGCGTCACCACCAGAACATCGCCATCGGCCAGTGGTCCATTGGGCGCTTGGCGACACGCATCCACGATGATGTCGCCGAGTTGATCGCCGGGTTTGATCTCGCCTATTCCGGTGACACCCCACGCGGTGAGACGAATCTGCGGTTGGTCGGACATCAGCGCCCTTTCTCGAGAACTGCCCCAAGTGTGACACGAGCCAGATCGGCCGAAATCTCCGGGCTGGACATGATCGTGTCGGTCACCACACATCTCATTCCCTCCGACTCGACGGCTTCGGCGAGTGCGGCATCCTGCCGGTCGATCACGAGGGTCCCACAGACAGGTGAATAGAGCCGTGCCACTCCCACCACCGAGGCTTCCATGCCGAGTTCGACGAGCATGCGGTCAGCCGGACCCTTGATCGCCGCACCGGCGATGATCGGCGACACGGCCACGACCCTCTCGCGTATCGAAGCGAGACGGTCGTCCACTCCCGCCAACGCGCGTATGGGGCCGATCGACACGAGGGGATTCGACGGAGCGATCACCACGACCTCGCTGCGATCGATGAGCGGCAGGAAGTTCGGGCGGGCCGAATCGATGCCGATGAAACGAACCGATCGAACCGGAACGGAATGTCGGAGACCGACGAAGTACTCCTGGAACGGAATCACGCGAGTACCTCGTTCCTCGACCACCTCGATCATGGTGGCCACCGGATCGTCGGTCATCGGAACGAGGTTGATCGGCAAGCCCCACGCGCGGGCGATTTCGCTCGTGACATCGGAAAGGCGCCCACCTTCGGCGAGTCGGGCGGTGCGATACAGATGGGTCGCCAAATCCCGATCGCCGAGATTGAACCAAGTGTTGGCGGCAACGGAGTTGGCGGGGCGCACCGGCGCGTAGCGACCGAGCGATTCCATGACCCGCCACGACTCGTCACCGAGACCCCAACCGCGGTCGGCGTCGATGGCTCCCGACACCGTGTAGGTCACGGTGTCGAGGTCGGGGGAGATCTGCAGGCCGTTGATCGTCGAGTCGTCACCTGTATTGACGACGGCGGTGATCCGTTGCGGATCGACGATGCCGACGAGACCACGCAGGAAGCGAGCGGCGCCGACTCCTCCGGCAAGAACGGTGATCATCTCTTCATTCTTCCGGTCAGGAGCCGCTGGCGGCGACCCGGCGGTAGAGCTCGATCATCTGTTTCGTGGTTCGCTCCCATGAGAACTGTTGTCGCTGCGCTGTGCCTCGCGCGATGAGATCGCCGACGAGTTCCGAGTCGGTCAGCAGGCGAATGATCGACTCCGCCCAGGCATCGGTTTCCGTGGCGTCCACGAGCAGAGCTGCATCTCCGGCAACTTCCGGGATCGAACCGACTCGTGAGGCGACGATCGGTGTCCCGTGGGCCATCGCTTCGAGGAGCGGAAAGCCAAATCCCTCGTCGAGTGATGGATAGGCGAGCACGGCCGCCCGATCGAGCAGCCACGACGCGGTGGCATCGGACACCCGTCCGAGGACCACTACCCGATCGCGTGCATCCGCGTCGAGGTTCGCGATCGCCGCATCGATCACCGGATCGTCGTCGCCGGCTCCACCGGCCAACACGAGACGTACGTCGGAGTTGGCGGCAGCCACGGCACCAAAGGCGCGCACCAGAGTCGCAAGATTCTTGCGCCGCTCGCGGGTTCCGATCGACACGACGAACGGAGAACCACCGACCAATTCCTTCGGGATGTCGGCACCTTCGGTCGGGCCACGGGAGAGCACGGTGAGATCGCCGAGGTGCACGACGGTCACATCGCAGTCAGGGAAGTGCCCGCGCAATCGTT
>JBEGQB010000027.1:0-12552 GCA_041181165.1 Actinomycetota bacterium | reverse complement strand
GTGGCGTTCGCCGCGCCCGGAGTTCCGGTTCCTTTCGTGGCCGGCGTGGTCGATTGTGGCGGCACGAGTGTCCGTGGCAACGTGATCAACACTGAACCGACCCCGGAGAAAGTAACTCTGGGAATGAAGGTTCGCCTCGCCACCTACAGCCTCGGCACCGACGACGAAGGCGTCGAAGCAATCGGCTTCGGTTTCGAACCTGCCTGAGCATCGACCCTCGGATCGACTCAGTAATCTCTCCAATCAGCCCTCACAAACCAAAGGATCCCGAAATGGCCAGTGACGACATCTACATCCTCGGAATTTCGATGACGAAGTTCGGCAAGCACACCGACAAGGACATCGTCGATCTCGGCGCCGAAGCGGCCATGGCTGCACTACGGGACGGCGGGGTCACCATGGGGGACATGGGAGTTCTGGCTGCCGGCAATCTCATGGGTGCGGGCGGATACGGCCAGCAGCTTCAGAAGCAAATCGGTCAGACGGGTATCCCGGTGTACAACGTTTCCAATGCCTGTGCCACCGGCGCGACTGCGCTTCGTACGGCGATCATGGCGGTGAAGTCGGGTGAAGTTCGCATGGGTCTCGCCGTCGGCGCCGAGAAGCTCGCCGGTGCCGGCCTGCTCGGTGGAGGAGGTCAGGGCAAGAAAGACGGCAACAAGTGGGAGCCGCGCGGACGATACGGCGCCGTTGCCCCGACGGACGGCCGCATCGGAACCGACACCATGCCGGGAACATTCGCTCAGGTCGGTATGGAGTACGGCCACAAGTACGGCGGAGTGACCTTCGAACTTTTCGCCCGGATCTCGGAGAAGAACCACGCGCACTCAACGCTCAACCCGATGGCCGCCTACCAGAAGCGTTTCACTCTCGAGGAGATCATGGGCGACATGATGATCGCCTACCCGAACACTCGTCCGATGTGTTCCGCGAACTGTGACGGTGCAGCCGCCGCAGTCGTCACTAGCGGGGAAGTGTTGAAGACCCTCTCGGCCGAGCAGCGTCGTCGGGCCATCAAGGTCTCGGCCTCGGTTCTCACCACCGACCCCTATCAAGAGGCTTGCCAGATCCTGCCCGATGTCAACACCCTCACGCGCAACGCGGCAAAGATCGCCTACGAACAAGCCGGCGTGTCACCATCGGATCTGGATCTGGTCGAGCTCCACGACTGCTTTGCCACCGCCGAATTGGTTCACTATGACAACCTCATGCTGTGCCCTGAGGGCGGCGCGGTCGATTTCTTCATGTCTGGTGCCCCGTGGCGCGATGGCAAGACGCCGGTGAACGTTTCCGGAGGCCTCCAGTCGAAGGGCCACCCGATCTCGGCAACCGGAATCGCCAACATCTGGGAAATCTGTCATCACCTTCGCGGAGAGGCTGGCGACCGTCAGATCCAAGGCGCCAAGGTTGGATTGGCCCACGTGATCGGACTCGGCTCTGCGTGTGGAGTGCACATCCTCGAGCGATCAGCTGCCTGACGCATCGATCAAGGTCGCAAAACGCTCCGGGTCGGCTGTCGGCTCGGAACAAGTGTGATTCCGACACACATAGGCGAGTCCGTCATGACGGTTGTCCCACATCGGTCCCGGATATCTCTCTCCCCAGGCGACGACGACCGAGGGTCGCCATCTGCTCCAGACAACCCGCAGAAGGTCGGGCATCGAACCCGCCACGGACACTTCGGCCTGGCCATTCACAGCGAGGTCGAGTGCCAGCAAGGACAGTCCTGAAGCGGTTGGAGCTTGCCCGGCGACACGAGTGAGGACGCCAAGGGTGCCCAACGCGGCTTCGCGATAATCCGTTCGGGCCGTGAGCGCCGACAAGCGCAGGAGCCCGATCGCGGCCAACGAGTTCGCCGATGGCGTCGCGTTGTCCATGAGATCCTTCTGTCTCACGACGAGTTGTTCACCGTTGTTGGCGACGGTGAAGAAGCCTCCGTTCGAAGAATCTTGGAAATCCTCGATCAGACGGTCGGCCACCTGTTGAGCCCTTTCGATCCACACCGCTCGTCCGGAAACCTCTCCCAGTCTCACGCAACTTTCGAGGAGTGCCGCCAAGTCGACGGCCAATGCGGCGTGTCGGGCCGGAGGAACCGCATCTTCCTGCCACACTCTGTGCCAGACGCCCTCGGGTGACAGCAGATGGGAAAACAGGAACTCTGCACACTGTTCGGCGAGTTCCAGCCACTCGACTCGTCCGAAGGCAGCCGAGCACTCGGCCAGACTCGAAATCGTCAACGCGTTCCACTCGAGAAGCACTTTGGAATCCAGGCCAGGTCGGGGTCTCGACGTGCGTATTCGAAGAAGAGTTCGGCACGCTTCGCTCACGGCGTCGGATCGATCGAACATTTTCGGATCGATTGGTCGATGGAGAATGTTGCGACCTTCGAAATTTCCGCTCGAGGAGACACCGAACCACTCCATGAACTCGTCCGCATCTTCGCCGACGGCGCGACGAACCTCTTCGTCGGTCCAGGTGTAGAACCAGCCTTCATGATGGTGTCCGGTTCCATCATCGGAGTCGGCGTCTTCGGCACTGTAGAAGCCGCCGAGGTCGTGGCGAAGATCTCGAACGAGGTATCCGATGGTCGACTCCACCACCTGGCGCCAGCGCTCGTGACCCAACTCGAGATATCCGTGGCAATACGCGCGAAGAAGGAGTGCCTGGTCATAGAGCATCTTCTCGAAGTGGGGGACCAACCACCTCTGGTCGACCGAGTACCGAGCGAAACCTCCGCCGAGGTGGTCGTGAATACCGCCCGCCGCCATGGCGTCGAGGGAACGTTCGACCACCTCACCGAAACCGGATCCGGGCGACAGCGCGTGACGCCGCAGAAGAAAGTCGAGATTCATCGTCGATGGAAACTTCGGAGCGTCTCCGAACCCTCCCCACTCGGAGTCATGTCGATCTGCGATGAACCGTGCGCAACGGTCGAGGAAATCATCGGTGGGAAGTCCGTCGACCGGCTCGACGTTCGCTGTCCGCCCGATGGCCTCGACAATCGCTGCCACGTTGCTCGCAACGTCGTCACGGCGAGTGACCCAAATCTCGCTGATCGCCGACAGCAAACGCAAGAAACCTTCCCTGGGGTAATACGTACCCCCGAAAAATGGCTCGCATTCCGGAGTCAGAAACACCGTCATCGGCCATCCCCCTCGGCCGGTGAGAGCTTGAACGGCGTCCATGTAGACCGCGTCGACATCCGGACGCTCTTCACGATCGACTTTCACGCAGACGAAACGAGTGTTCATCTCAGCGGCGACCTCGGAATCCTCGAAGGATTCGTGAGCCATCACATGGCACCAATGGCAGGCCGAATAGCCGACCGAAAGGAGAATCGGAACGTCGCGGCGCCGGGCCTCCTCGAAGGCCTCCCGACTCCACGGATACCAGTCGACCGGGTTGTCTCGGTGCTGGCGGAGGTACGGCGATGCCTCACCAGCGAGACGATTCATCGGTCAGGCACCCGTCGCGTGGTAACCGCCGTCCACATGGATCATGGATCCCGTGGTCGCGGGGAAGAGATCCGACAAAAGTGCCACGCACGCACGAGCGACTGGTTCGGGATCCTCGACATCCCATCCGAGTGGCGCCCGGTCATCCCAGACGTCCTCGAACTTCTTGAACCCAGGGATCGATTTCGCGGCCATGGTCTTGATCGGACCAGCAGCAACGAGATTGCAGCGGATGCCCTGCCTACCGAGATCTCTTGCGAGATAGCGATTGATGCTTTCCAGGGAAGACTTCGCGACACCCATCCAGTTGTAGGCCGGCCAGGCCACGGTGTTGTCGAAATCCAAACCGACGATCGATGAACCACGTCCCATCAGAGGGAGCAATGCTTCGGCGAGAAACTTGTACGAATAAGAACTGATGTGGATCGCAGTCGCCACGTCGCTCCATTGGGCGGCCATGAAGTCCTCGCCCAGACAGATCTCGGGCGCAAAGCCGATGCTGTGCAGCACACCGTCGACTCGACCCCACTTCTGGGTGAGATGTTCCCGGAGAGACAAGCCATGTTCGGGAACCGTCACATCGAGTTCCAGGACCTCGATGTCGGCCGACAATTTGCGAGCCGTGCGCTGGGTGAGCGACAAGGCCCGTCCGGCGCCGGTCAGAACGATGTCCGCCCCTTCATGAATGGCCAGTCGTGCAACTGCAAAGGCCAGCGAAGCGTCCGTCAGGACACCAGTGATGACGATCTTCTTACCCTCGAGAAGCGGCATGCGGTCAACCTAGTCCTCGGTTGATCGACCCTGTGGACTCCGAAATTGACCGAACCATGTGCGATGGTAGGGGGATGCGCATCGGAATTCTTGGGGGTACTGGTCCCGCGGGGACCGCTCTGGCGGCCCGTCTGGCCTCGATCGGTTATCCGGTCGTCATCGGATCTCGGTCGAAGTACAAAGCGATGGAGGCCAGGGACGAGCAGATCTCGAAGTTTCCCGAATTGTCCGAGCTGCTGTCGTACGGCGACAACTCCGAAGCGAGCAATTGCGATCTCGTGGTCATCGCGACCCCGTGGGACTCCGCAGCCACGACGGTTCAAGAGAACGCCGCCGCCCTGAAGGGCAAAGTCGTGGTCAGCATGGCCAACGCACTCGTTCGAGTGGCTGGTGAGTTCCAGCCGTTGCTGCCTCCTCGTGGAAGTGTTGCCGCCCACGTTCAAGCGGCAGTTCCGGGTTGTCGAGTAGTGGCGGCCTTCCATCATCTGCCGGCCAAGGAACTCGGACATCTTGGTGAGCCGATCGACTCAGACGTTCTCATTTGCAGCGATGACGCCGACGCTCTGGCCAAGGTGAGCGAGATCATCGCCAAGATCCCCGGCTGCCGGCCACTCGATGCGGGTGAGCTGTCGAACGCCACCGCCATCGAGGCTTTCACCGCCGTCCTGCTCCAGCTCAATGTTCGGTACAAGACTCGTGTCGCACCCAAGCTCACAGGAATTCGGAACCTCACTCCGGGCGGGGCCAGCGGGAGCTGATCGACCCAATGAGGTTGTACGACACAGCTCGACGCTCGATCGTCGCTTTCGAGCCGAACCATCGTGTCTTGATGTACACGTGCGGCATCACGCCGTACGACGCGACCCACATCGGGCACGCGGCCACCTTCATCTTCTATGACGTCCTCCAACGAAGGTTGATCGATCTCGGTCACGAAGTGAGGTGCGTCCGGAACGTCACCGATGTCGACGATCCGCTCTTTGCCAAGGCTCGTGAACTCGGCGTTCACTACCTCGATTTGGCCGCGGGCGAGGAGGCCCGTTTCGAGAGAGACCTCCATGCCCTCAACGCACTTCCCGTCTACTCGACTCCTCGCGCTTCATCGGCGATCGCCGACATCAGGGGATTCATCGGAATGGTGCTCGAACGAGGTTTTGCCTACGAATCCGGTGGTTCGGTCTATTTCGACGTCTCACGTTTCCCGGACTTCGGAACGGTCAGCCATTACTCGCGCGATCAAATGATCGAATTCGCTCGCGAGAGGGGCGGAGATGTCGACAATCCCAACAAACGAGATCCCTTGGATTTCGTGCTGTGGCATCCGTCGGCCCCGGACGAACCATCATGGGAGGCAGTTTGGGGAGCGGGACGCCCCGGCTGGCACATCGAGTGCAGTGCCCTGGCTCTCCGTGAACTCGGCGAGACGATCGACCTTCATGGAGGGGGGAGTGACCTCATCTTCCCGCACCATGAATGCGAGCGAGCCCAGAGCGAGGCCGCCACGGGCAAACCCTTCGTGCGGCATTGGATGCACGTAGCGATGGTGTTCAAGGACGGTTCGAAGATGTCGAAGAGCCTCGGCAACCTGGCCTTCGTCGATGCGCTACGCAAGGAGTGGGATCCGCGCTCGATTCGGCTGGCGCTCATCGGCAATCACTACCGCCGCGAATGGGAGTGGGTCGATTCGCTGATGCCCAAGGCTCAGAGTCGACTGAGCACCTGGATATCGAGCGTCGGAGGCAACCACGATGACGGGCTCTTGGAGGACGTTCGTTCGGCTCTCGATGACGACCTCGACACCCCCAGCGCTTTAGTGCTGATTGATTCGGCTGTGTCCCGAGGCTTCTCGGCCCGCGATGCCGCTGCTTTGCTCGGAATCGTTCTTTGACGATTTGTACAAAGCAATCGCCAGATTCATCGAAGGCACGCCAGGCCCATCCGCCGACGAATCTCCATCGTTAACAGTGAATGTCATCTTGGTCACTTCCGGACCTCGACAAGAACCAGAGAGTTAGCCTGCGCCCACGAGGAGGGGTGCGATGGCCATCAAGGCGGACGGTGCAGGCAAGGCGCAGGGTCGTCTTCGTCGTGTCGTGTCGCCCGTTGCCCATCGGCTCTGGAATATCGAAGTCGTCGGACTCGAGCGACTCCCGGAAGATGGCCCGGCGATCCTTTGCCCCAATCACGTCAGTTTTCTCGACTCCGCATTCTTGATGCTGGTCGCCCCGCGGAACATCTCGTTCGTTGGCAAAGCCGAATACATGGACTCGTGGAAGACGAAGTTTCTCTTCCCGTTCCTCGGCATGATCCCGATCGATCGCACAGGTGGCGACAAGAGCCAAGCGGCCCTCGACACCGCGGAAACCGTTCTTCGTCGCGGCGAGTTGTTCGGCATCTTTCCCGAGGGCACGCGCAGCCGAGACGGGTGTCTCTACAAGGGTCGAACCGGAGCAGCTCGCCTGGCCGCCAAGATCGATTGTCCGATCTTTCCGGTGGGCATCGTCGGAACCGATCTCATCCAACCTCCGGACGCCAAGGCACCCAAGTTGTTCAAGTCGTGCTCGATCACGATCGGCCGTCCGGTCGTACCAGCGCGTCATCTTCAGTCCGGTCTGGCGCCCGACGAGCAGCATCGGGCTTGGAGATCGATGATCGACGAGGTCATGTTCGAGATCCGGGAGATGACGGGGCAGGTCTACAAGAACGTTTATGCCGGAAAGTCCGCCTCCGAATCTCCAGCCGAGAGCACCGAGGTCGGGCACGTCGCTCATGTCGGTGAAGTCGCCCGTTCTGAAGGCGAGAATTCACCGGTTTCCTCCAACGCCTGACCGTAAACTCGACACTCCATGTCGGAGATCGCGGTCATCCTCCCAGACGGCTCCCGTCGTTCGATCTCGGCCGATGCCCGAGTGCTCGACCTCGCCGCGTCGATCTCCAGGAATCTGGCCAAAGGGGCGGTGGCCGCCCGCGTGAACGGACGACTCGTCGATCTGTCCACGATCTTGGCCGACGGCGATGACGTCGCCATCGTCACCGCCGACACCGACGAGGGCCGTCACGTCCTGCGCCACTCCACTGCGCACGTTCTTGCGCAAGCGGTCCTTCAGGTCTTCCCGGGTTCCAAGTACACGATCGGACCCGCCATCGAGAACGGGTTTTACTACGACTTCGACTTGGGAGGTCGTGCGTTCACCGAAGACGACCTCGCCGTCGTCGAAGCAAAGATGCGCGACATCATGAAGGCCGACCAGCCGTTCACGCGCTCGACTGTGTCAGCCGATGAAGCTCTGCGAATTTTTGGCGATCAGCCCTACAAGTGCGAAATCATCAACCGAGTTCGGAGCGGTGGCGCTGATGGTTCGGACGCCGGCGAAGTCGGTTCGGCCGACGAAGTGTCCGTCTACAGGAACTCGGATTCTTTCGTCGATCTTTGTCTGGGCCCTCACGTCCCGACCACCGGCCGCCTCGGACACTTCAGGCTGCAAAAGGTGTCGGCCGCGTATTGGCGTGGCAACGAGAAGGGCCCGACTCTCCAGCGGATTTACGGAACGGCCTGGGAGAGCAAGGCCGCTCTCGACGAGTACATCCACCGCCTGGAGGAAGCCGAAAGACGTGACCACCGGCGCCTCGCCGTCGAACTCGACCTCTTGTCGTTTCCCAACGAACTCGGTGGTGGACTCGCCGTCTGGCATCCGAAGGGGGCGATCGTCCGCAAGCTGATGGAGGACTACAGCCGCCTTCGGCATCAGGAGGGCGGTTACCAGTTCGTGTTCACCCCGCACCTGGCCAATGCCCACCTCTTCCAGACGTCGGGACATCTCGATTTCTACGCCGACGGCATGTATCCACCAATGGAGATGGACAACGGCACCTACTACCCGAAGCCGATGAACTGCCCGATGCACTGTCTGATCTTCCGAAGCCGAGGGCGTAGCTATCGAGAATTGCCATTGCGACTCTTCGAACTCGGAACGGTCTATCGCTACGAGCGTGCCGGCACGCTGCACGGGCTCCTTCGAATCAGAGGGTTCACACAGGACGACAGCCACATCTATTGCTCGCGAGAACAACTCCAGGACGAGATCATCTCTCTTCTCGAATTCGTGATGAGTGTTCTCCGCGCCTTCGGTTTCGAGGACTTCTCATTCCATCTCTCGACCAAGGATCCGTCGAAATATGTCGGATCCGATGAGATCTGGGAGGAAGCGACGGCGGCGCTGGCCCGCGCTCTCGATGTTCACGGAGTGAGTTACTCGGTCAAGGAAGGCGATGCCGCCTTCTATGGACCCAAGATCGACATTCACGTGAAGGATGCGATCGGTCGGACCTGGCAGTTGTCGACGATCCAGTGCGACTTCAACCTTCCCGAGAGATTCGGGCTGGAGTACGTGGCTTCCGATGGCACTCGCCAGAGGCCCATCATGTTGCATCGAGCGCTGTTCGGGTCCGTCGAGCGATTCTTCGGAGTGCTCGTCGAGCATTACGCCGGCGCATTTCCCACCTGGTTGGCCCCGGTTCAGGTTCGCGTCCTTCCCGTGGCCGACTCACATCACGACTATGCCGAACGCGTCGTCTCGACCCTCCGTTCCTCGGGAGTTCGCGCTGAGTTGGTCGAAGCCTCCGACCAGCTCGGCAAACGAATTCGCACCGCGAAAGTCGAGAAGATTCCGTACGTGCTCGTCGTGGGCGACGAGGACGTCGCCTCCACGACGGTCGGGGTGAATGCCCGAGGAGCCGACGTCGAACGGGGAGTCAGACTTGCCGAGTTCACCAAGAGGATCTCCGACGAGATCTCTGCGCATTCGATCGGTTGATCAGTGGGAGGGGAGAGATCCGTTCTCTGGGCTGGATGGCGTCAGAAGTACCTGACCTCGGTCGGATCCGCGTCGTCGAGTGGTCGGTCGGTGTTCGTCGAGATACTTGAATCGGACCGACCCGACGAGGAAACCCTCATCGTGAGGCGAGGACGCGAGACCTTTGCGCTGATGAACCTCCATCCGTATTCGAGCGGCCATCTCATGGTCGCTCCGAATCGACAGATCGCCGAACTCGAGCTTCTGACTCGATCGGAGTCCATCGAGCTCTGGACCATGGTCACCGAGGCCGTTTCGGTGATGAAGCGCGCACTAGTAGCCGACGGAGTGAACGTCGGACTCAACCTTGCGAGTGCCGCCGGAGGAAGCGTTCCGGAGCATCTGCATGTGCATGTGGTGCCTCGTTGGTCCGGAGATGTCAATTTTCTAGGTTCGACGGCCGACACCCGAGTCATCCCGGAGGCGATCGATGTCACCGCCGATCGGATCCGGTCGACATGGGAAGCCATGCATCCTTCGGTCTAACGTGACCCCATGAACGATCTCACGCCGGATGCCAGTGAGCACACCGATGTTCTGCCGGCCGACTTGAACGCCGTCGACAATCGTCTTCCTTTCAAGTACCCCGACAACAGTCGCCGTCGGATTCCTGGGACGATCTACGTGGCGTCGGGCATCGTCGTGCTTCTCGTCGTCGCCCTCGCCGACTCGCAAGCCGTTCTCGTCAACCGCGGCCTCATGACCGGCGCGATCCTTCTCGTGTTGGTGGGAATCATGAGCATCTCCTCCGGCTGGAAGATGAAGATCGACGAACAAGCGGCCTTGACGTTGGCGGGCTCAGCGCTTCGATTCACGATCGGCCACGCTTCGGCTCAACAAGTCTGGCGTGGCTTACGAAGCCGACCTTCGTGGCGTGTTCTGGCCTATTCCGACGAGGAGCCACCTCGTCTGCGGGGCCTCGTCCTCGTCGATGCTGTGGACGGATCAGTCGTCCAGTCGCTGGTCGAGAGCTGCCAAGACGAGTGGACCGCAGCCGACTGACCCCACAATCAGTCGAGTTTTCGTAGACTGCGAGAATGTTCGACGGACACCTCCGAGCTCCCGTGGAGAAAGCCGTCAAGCCGATCGGTGATCGCCTCCGCCGAACCCGCCTGACTCCTGATCATCTCACCGTCGTCGGTCTCGTGGTGGCCGTCGGCGCGGCGTTGAGCATCGCCGCCGGCTGGCTGGCGCTCGGGTTGCTGTTGGTGATCCTCGCCGCCTTGCCCGATCTCCTCGATGGAGCGCTCGCCAAGGCCTCGAACACCTCCAGCCAGCGAGGCGCGTTCTTCGATTCGGTGGTCGATCGAGTGACGGATTCGCTGCTCTTTGGGGGCGTCGCTTGGTACTTCGCGTCGAACGAGTCGGCTCATCTGGCCATTCTTCCGATGGCGGTGGCTGCGATGAGCAGCGTCATCTCCTACGAACGGGCCAAGGCGGAGTCGCTCGGCCTGCACGCCAAGGGCGGCCTCATGGAGCGCGCCGAGCGAATCATTCTTCTCTGCATCGGCCTGTTGTTCCCTCCGATCCTCGTGGTCGTGATGTGGGTGATGCTCGCGTTGGTCACGTTGACGGCCATCCAGAGATTCATGAAGGTCTGGAAGCAAGCAGCAGTGGCGCCATTGACCGCGGCCAAGATCGAACTGCGCAAGTCACGTCGCCAGAGTCGTCGTACGGCACGTCAGTCCCGCCGACGAGACTTCATGACCTCGCGTCGCCAACGCTGACAGTGGCCGAGTCCGATCGACAGGAGTTCCTCGACAACTTGGTCGTGGGTTCGTACCGCTTCGGATCCCTGCTTTCGAAGTTCGTACCAGGTCGCCTGACGGGGCCAGTCTCGTCGGCCATCGGCCTTCCCGCCAGCCTCGCCTTGGGCGAGCAGCGGCGCATGGTCGATCGCCACTTGACCAGGGTTCTTCCCCGAGCGAGCGCACGGGAAAGAAGGCGCCTGAACTCGGCGGTCTTCGACAACTACACGCGCTATTACCTCGAGAGTTTCCGCCTTCCCATCGTCACTCCTCATGAGATCAAACGTGGAATGACGATCGAGGGCTTCGACGAATTCCTCCTGCCAGCTCTCGCCGCCGGACGTGGTGCCATCGTCTCCCTCCCGCACCTCGGAGGTTGGGAGTGGGCTGGTCGTTGGATGACCGATCAGGGATTCCCGATGACCGTCGTCGTCGAAGCACTCCAACCGGTCGAACTTTTCGAGTGGTTCGTCGATCTTCGGAAAGGTTTCGGCATGACCGTCGTACCGCTCGGACCAGATGCGGGACCAGCAATCCTCAAGGCTCTGGCCGCCAACGAGGTCGTCTGCTTGTTGTCCGATCGTTTCATCAGTGGTTCGTCGACGGAGGTGGACTTCTTCGGTGAAAGAACACTTCTGCCCGCTGGTCCGGCCACACTCGCATTGCGCACGGGTGCACCTATTCTGCCGACGGCGGTGTACTTCACCGGACGCGGTAACGGTCACCATGCGGTGATCCGCCCGCCCGTCTCGACGCAACGAATAGGTCGATTGCGCGAAGACGTACAGAGGGTCACGCAGCTTCTCGCCAACGATCTCGAATTCTTGATACGACGAGCTCCCGAACAGTGGCACCTTCTCCAGCCCAATTGGCCGTCCGATCCTGGTTGGTCTCACGGCTCGCTCTCCAGCGGCTCGACCGACTAGTAAAGGTATGTGGGAATTCGGATCGTCGCGGCTTTCACCGCGCTGTCATTCCTGACCGCTTGTGGAGCCTCCGAACAGGCGATGTCGGTAGTACGAGGAGTCGACGACATTCAGGTCCTGACTCCCGAACAGGTCGCCGACATGAAGTCGACCATTCCTCGCTACGAGGCGTCGTCGACACCGGAGACTGTGCCTCCCGGAGAGTCGGCTCCACCAGGAACCGAGCCGTCCGACGACACCATTCCGCTCAACCAGGACAATCGTCCGGCTGAACTCAAGTTGTTCGATGCCTACGGGAAGTTCAAGAGCTGCATCGAGGACGCCGGAGAGACGATCCGAGGCGACCTGCGCGATCGAAACAATCCGGCTTACAAGGATCCCAAGTATGCGGAATTGATCCAGACCTGTGCCGCCCGGAGCAAGATCTTGGAAGCCGTGCAGGAAGCTCAAACCGCTCGAGCCGACCTGACGCCCGAAGAGGTCGAAACACGAAACGAGGCTTTCAAGCTCTTGTCGGAGTGTCTGAAGAAGAGGGGCTGGTCCATCGAAACGGCGATCGACGAGAAGGGACTGATCAATCCGACCAAGTTCCAGAGCCCGAGTGGAACATTGGACGAACGAGATCTGAATCAATGCCTCACTGAGACCGGCATCAACGATGCCGTGGAGAACGGATGATCATGAAGGTCAAGATTCCAAAGATTGGAACACGTCGGTTCATCGGCATCGGGGTGGTCATCGTCGTCGGAATCGCATTTCTGCTCACTCGTGGGGGAGACGATTCGTCAGCCGAAAAATC
>JBEGQB010000026.1:0-12982 GCA_041181165.1 Actinomycetota bacterium | reverse complement strand
GGGCTCCATGCCTTCGGACGTCTTGTAACCCTCGTAGAGATCGTTGCGAAAACTCTCGATCACGTGGTCGGTCGCCACGCCGATGTGGGCCGCTCCTTGTTCGAGCAACTGGTACGTCGAATTCAGAACACCGATCGTCGCCGCGTTGGGCGAGGGTGTGCTCGAACGCACGGCCTGGCCATAGTGCTGCCGATAGAGCTCGTACGTTCCGTCGACGAGATGGACGATCAAAGGAGAACCTTTCCCGGTTTCGTTCCGCTGAGGCAAGGAGACTTGTCCGGGTGATCGTAGTCGTGGTGACACGAATCCCGATCCGCCGAAGGATGTCGTTCATGGCAGGATGTCGGGGGTGGAGAACGAGCATCACCTCCATGTGAAGCCCCTGATGCGAGGCGTCACGCACCTCGTGTCGTTTCCGATCATGCTCGTGCTCGGCGGCGCGCTTCTTCTGTTCGCCGATCTTCCCGGTGCCTCGTTTCCACCGGTCCTTCTCTACGTGATCGGCACGGCCACGATGTTCGGAGTGTCGGCGCTCTATCACCGTGGCCGTTGGTCACCGAAGGCTCGTGCGCTGATGCAACGGTTCGATCGCACGGCGATATTCCTCGCCATCGCCGGTGGTTACACGCCTGTTGCAGTTCTCTGCCTCGAAGGATGGTGGCAGTGGGGAATCCTCGCCGCCGTTTGGTTGGGTTCGGCGATAGGTGTCTTGTTGCACTGGATCCCCCGCGTTCCGCGCGCTTATCGAGGCGCGAGCTACATCCTGGTGAGTTGGTCGGCGATCGTCGCCGTTCCATTTCTGTGGGACGGACTCGGTCGAGTCGGGTTTGCACTCATCCTCGGCGGAGGCGTGTGTTACACGCTTGGTGCCATTGCGCTGGCCACGCGTTGGCCCGATCCATGGCCGAAGGTCTTCGGCTTCCACGAGGTGTTCCACGCATTCACGGTGGTGGCGGCTGGCCTGCAGTACGCGGCAATTGCCGGAATCGTCGCCCCGCGGCTGGCCTCCTGACACGACGTCATCCGATCGACGGAGCGACCGACAACGCCAACAAACTGCCGGCGGCGAGAAACGGGCCGAAAGGAATCGTGCTCGACCGACCCGCGCGTCCCGATACGACCAAACCGATCACCACGACACCGGCGATGACGAACGACGACACGAATCCGGAGGTCACGGTCGCCATCGACTCCGCGCCTAGGTGAACACCGCAAAGGGGCCACATCCGAACATCCCCGCTACCCAGTTGACGACGACTGCACCATGACGTGACGGCCAACACCGACATCGGTAACAACGCTCCGAGGAGCATCGACCACACCTGCTCGGGTCGTCCGACCCCGAGAAGAACGAACGAGATCACCGCCGTCGGATACGAGATCTCCCGCGGCAGTCGCCGAGCAAGGATGTCGATCTCCACGAGAGCCATCACGGCGGTCACGAGAAGAACACGAGCCGCTGCCGTCCATGCAGTTTCTCCGTTCACGAGAACGAAGGTCAGGACCGACGACCCGAGCGGAACGAGGAATCGACTGGCTCGCGAACGATCTCTCGTCACGAACACACGGCAAAGACGCCAATGAACACTCGACAGTACGAGTGACGAAGCGAGCCAGAGGATCAGCACCCGACGAGCATGGGCCCACCTGGCACTCGATGTCGGTCGGCGGGCTCAAGTGCCCGTCAAGGAACCTCGACGATCACTCTTGAACGAGTTCGATCAGGGTTCCGAAACTCCCCTTCGGATGAATGAAAGCCACCGTGGTTCCGCGACTTCCCGGGCGAGGTTCCTTGTCGATCGCGGTGGCCCCAGCGGCGATCATGGCGGCCAGCGCCTTCCCGCAGTCATCCACGCGGTAGCCCACGTGATGGAGTCCTTCGCCGCGCTTCTCGATGGCTTTGGCCACGGGACTGTCATCGCGCGTGGGCGTGAGCAACTGCACGTAGCTCTCGGCGACCTTCAAGAGCGCTTCTTCCACACCGTCGCGTTCGACGACTTCGCGGTGATCGACCGTCGCGCCGAATGCGCGCTGGTAGTAGTCGATGGCAGCCTCGAGGTCCTTGACGGCGATGGCGACGTGATCGATTTCGGTGAGGATCATGAACTCAGCCTGCCACGCGCCATCAGGAACGACGGAACCGTGAGATGTTGGCTTCGCCGACCTTGGCGCGGAATTCCGGATCCGTCACACCGAGGCCGGCTTCCGGAGCAAGACACAACACCCCGAGCTTTCCCTCGTGCATGTTCTTGTGGACCTGGAATGCGGCCTCGCCGGTACTGGCGAGATCGAAGCTC
This sequence comes from Actinomycetota bacterium, assembly GCA_041181165.1. GTDB lineage: Bacteria > Actinomycetota > Acidimicrobiia > Acidimicrobiales > Ilumatobacteraceae > Casp-actino8. The sequence continues at coordinate 10,685 of JBEGQB010000026.1, read as the reverse complement.
TGGCTCATGACCGGATGGATCATTCCTTTGGCGATCAGTCGATTGGCCTGCCACGACTCCTGATAGTTGGCGAAATGGCTACCGACGAGGCGCTTCAACCGCATCCAGAAGTGGCGGTTGTCGAACTCCATCATGAAGCCGCTCGTCGCCGCGCAGGTCACGATCGTTCCGCCACGCTTGGCGACGTACATCGACGCGGCGAAGGTGGATCGACCCGGATGTTCGAAGACGATGTCCGGATCCTCGCCCACGAGGTCTCGGATGTCGCTTCCGAGACGCCGCCACTCGGATTCGTCGTGCGTGTGTTCGTCCTTCCAGAAGCGATAGCCAGCCGCCTTGCGATCGATGATCGCCTCCACGCCCATGTCGCGCAGGATTTGAGCCTTGTCCGGGCTCGACACCACGCACACCGGAATACCGCCGCCGTTCAGAACGTATTGCGTCGCGTAAGCACCGATTCCTCCGGTGGCTCCCCAGATGAGAACGACATCGCCTTGCTTCATCGCGGCACCGTTGGGTGAAACGAGCATGCGGTAACTCGTCGAGTTGCACAACGCGTTGACCGCCGCTTCCTCCCACGTGAGGTGGGCCGGCTTGGGCATCAGTTGGTTGGCTTTCACGACCGAGAGATCCGCGAGACCTCCGAAGTTCGTCTCGTAGCCCCAGATCCGCTGGTTCGCCGCCAGCATCGAGTCGTTGTGCGCGGTGTTGTCCTGATCATCGACGTGGTTGCAATGCACGGTGACGTGGTCGCCTGGCTTCCAGAGCCTGACCGCTGACCCGACCTTCAGCACCACGCCCGACGCATCGCTGCCGATCACCTGATACGGACGATCGTGGCGCTTGGCCCAATCGCTCTCGCGCGCCAAACGCTTCATCGGACCGAACGTCGACACCGGCTCGAAGATGCTCGACCACACCGTGTTGAAGTTGATGCTGCTCGCCATGACGGCGAGGTAGACCTCGTCGGGAGCTAGTTCGGGGGTCGGCACGTCGCCGATGTGAATGCTCCGGCGCGGATCCTTGTCGTCCGACGCCACGCCGTCGAACATCCCGGTTTCGTCGGCCCGCACGTGCGCGGCTCGGTAATGATCGGGAATCGGCAGGGCGCCGATGGTGGCCCCGTCGGCTCCGGAAAGAATGGCGTCGCGGATCTGATCCATCATCCGAATATAGGCGGGCTTGTTACTAGCGGGTAAGTTCGAAACGACCCGTCGTCCCAACGAAAGGCAATCCCATGGCCGGTTCATACATCGTCGCTGGAGCCCGTACCCCGATCGGCAAGATGAGTGGCGCGCTCGCGTCGTTCACCGCCGCCGACCTCGGCTCCATCGCCATCAAGGCTGCGCTCGAACGCGCCGGTGTGGCCGGGACCGAAGTCGAGCACGTGATCATGGGTCAGGTCCTCATGGCCGGACAAGGTCAGGTCCCGAGCCGTCAGGCCGCGGTGAAGGCTGGAATCCCGATGAGCGTTCCGGCCGTCAACATCAACAAGGTCTGCCTCTCCGGTCTCAACGCGATTTACCTCGCCGATCAGATGATCCAGGCCGGTGATGCCGACATCGTGATCGCCGGCGGAATGGAGAGCATGACGCAGGCTCCGTACATCGCGGCCGGAGCCCGCGGTGGATTCCGCTACGGCAACACCGAACTGCGCGACGCCATCATCGCCGATGGTCTGTGGTGTGCGTTCGACGCCTGCCTCATGGGACTCGGCACCGAGCGCTACACGGCCAAGAACATCTCGCGCGCCGAACAGGACGATCTCGCCATGAAGAGCAACCAACGTGCGGCAGCAGCAATTGCTTCGGGCAAGTTGGCCGAGGAGATCGTTCCGGTGTCCATCCCGCAGCGCAAGGGCGACCCTCTCGTGGTCGCCAATGACGAAGGCGTACGCGCCGACACCACCATGGATTCGCTCGGTGGACTCAAGCCGGCCTTCGACAAGGACGGCACCATCACGGCCGCCAACGCGTCGCAGATCAGCGACGGTGGCTCGGCCATGGTCATCATGAGTGAGCGCGCCGTGAAGGCGCGCGGTGTGAAACCGCTCGGTCAGATCGTGAGTTACGGCATGGTCGCCGGCCCGGACAGCGCGTCGCTTCTCACCCAACCGAGTCGCGCCATCCTGAAAGCCCTCGACAAGAAGGGCATGAAAGTCTCGGACCTCGACCTCTTCGAACTCAACGAAGCCTTCGCCGCCGTCGGCATCGCGTCGATGCGCGACCTCGGCATCAGCGACGACGTCGTGAACGTGAACGGTGGCGCCATCGCCCTCGGCCACCCCATCGGAATGTCGGGCAACCGGGTCGCTCTGACTCTCCTGCACGAACTTCGTCGTCGTGGCGGAGGCACCGGAGCCGCTGCTCTGTGTGGCGGTGGCGGTCAGGGCGACGCCATCATCGTGCGCACCGTCTGAGCCGTTCCCCCTGCTCAGAACCATTTCTTGACTTGATTCCGTCATTTTCGTAACGTAATCGTCATACAAGGGCGATTCGTCGTCTTCGTTGATCCGGGGTACCACGCCGGATGCTGGCTTTTTCCGCCCGCGGTCAGCATCAGGAGGGGTACCTCGGACCGCGTCCGGGCCCGAGGGCTCAGTCCTCGATTCGGCGGCGACCGTTGATGGCTCGCCCCAAGGTGAGTTCGTCGGCGTACTCGAGATCTCCACCCACCGGCAGGCCCGAAGCGGGTCGGCTCACGGTGATGCCGAAGGGCTTCAACACACGTCCGATGTACTGCGCGGTGACTTCACCTTCGGTATTGGGGTTGGTGCAGACGATGACCTCTTTGATGTCTTCGTCCGACAAACGCATGACGAGCTCGCGGATCTTCAGACGTTCGGGTCCGATGCCTTCGATCGGATTCATCACCCCGAGAAGTACGTGATACCGGCCGCGGAACTCGCCCGTGCGCTCGAGCGGGATGATGTCTCGGCTCTCCTCCACCACGCAGATAACGCTCGAATCCCGTCGGGGGTCGGCGCAGATCGGACAGAGGTCGTCCTCGGCGAAGTTGAAGCATCGTGAACAGAAGCGAACGCGGGCTTTGGCGTCGGTGATCGCCGAAGCCAGACGCTCGACGTCCTCGACCGGCAACTTCAGGAGATGAAAGGCGATGCGCTGGGCCGAACGGGGCCCGACTCCGGGCAGGCGACCGAGCTGGTCGATGAGATTCTGAACGGGAAGCGTGTAGGTCGAGGCCACGGATCAGGAATTCCCATCGACGAATTTGGCATCGGGGAACGCCTCGAGAAGTTCCTCCTCGGCCGACTTCGCAGTGGCCGTCGGCAACTTCTTGACCTCTTCGATGTCGATTTCTTCTTCGTCTCGAATTTTCGATTTCTTCGATGAAGCTTCCGCCGGCGACTCGGGCCGCACTTCGATGACCACCGTGCACGGACCGACCGCTTCGTGAATCGTCTTGGTGATGTCGGTGAGGTAGTCGTTGACCCGACGACCCGCGTGTTCGTTGGGAACGGTGAGCACGACTCGCGAACCATCCACCTCGGGCTTGGCCATCTGGGCCACGGCGCGACGCATTCCGACCAGCCGGCCGAGTACGTCGTCGGCCCAGCGCGCCACGAGGGTGTCGAGTGAACCGGATGCCACTGCTGGGGCGGATGACGGCGCTTCAGCCGGTTTGTTCGGAGTCGAGGGAGGGCGATTCGCCGGTCCGGAAGGATCGCGAGGAGCGCGACCCCCGATGACCGCCCGACCCGTCGACGGGTTGACCGGAGCCGGCGGGAGTGAGCTGGCGCGTTCCGCGAGTTCTTTCTCGAGCCGCTCGACTCGACCGAGCAGTGCGTCGATACCGGTTTCGAGTTGGCGATGCACGAGTCGGATCAGCGCCACTTCGAGTACGACGCGCTGATCGGGTGCGCCACGCATGTCGAGCATCGCGGTGCCGAGGGTCTCCATGATCTTGACGATGCGTGCCGTTCCGAGTTGGCGTGCCTGCTCGGCGATTTCCTTGGCGCGGTGTTCCTGGGACTGGACGAGTTCGGGCGCCATCTGAGTGAGGAAGCAATCCCGCAGATGCCGAACGAGATCCTCGACGATGGCGCGAGGGTCACGGCCGAAGTGAATCGTTCGCGCCATCGTCGCCAGTAGTGATCCGGCGTCGTAGTCGATGAGAGCGGCGACGAATTCGTCGACGGGTGTGGTTTCGTCCACGACCTTGCCGGTCGCGGCCAGGAGCTCGAGAGCCGACAACGTGTCGCGCGCCGAACCTCCACCTTTCTTCAGGACGAAGTCGACACCGACTTCGTCGAGGGTGATGCCAGCGTCAGCGGCCACCCATCGCACATGGGCCGCGAGGTCGTCCACCGGAAGGAGGTGGAATTGCAGGTGCTGCGTGCGGCTGCGGATGGTGTCCTGCACCTTCTCGGGATCGGTGGTGGCCAGCACGAAGACCACGTGGGGCGGTGGTTCTTCGAGGGTCTTCAGCAGGGCGGCCGAGGCACCTTTGGAGAGCATGTGGACCTCGTCGAGGATGTACACCTTGAAACGCCCGGGTGTGCCAAGGCCGGCACGCTGGATCAGATCCCGCATCTCATCGACACTGTTGTTGCTCGCGGCATCGAGTTCGATCACGTCGAAGCTGTTTCCCTGCTGCACCGAAACGCAGGACGGGCATTCGCAACACGGCTCACCGTCGATCGGACGTTCGCAGTTGAGGACCTTGGCCAGGATGCGCGCGGTCGTGGTCTTGCCGGTGCCACGCGGGCCCGAGAAGAGGTACGCGTGACCGACTCGATCGTTGATGACGGCGTTCTTCAGGGCAAGTGTGATGTGATCCTGACCGCGGAGTTCGCTGAATCTCTGCGGCCGATAGCGGCGATACAGCGCCTGGTATTCGCCTGAGTCAGCCATCACCCCCGACTCTACATAGGGGCTGAAACACGGGGATGCCCCTGCTCATGGCCTCTCTGCTGACTACCGTAAGAGGCGACCATGCAACCGTCGTGCACACCCCTCGACTCCCGACGCAGGCGGCTCGGACGAATCCTCAGTGGCTTGGCGACCATCGGGCTCGCGCTCGGCTTCGCGGCATTTGGTGGATTCGCCGACACCGCGCGCGCCGACACCGTCGTCGTGTCGACGAGTCCGGCCAACGGCGAGGAACTGGTCTCGGCACCGTCACAGATCACCGTGGTCTTCAATCAGACGGTTCCGGCGAATTCGGTTCTGCAAGCCGTGTGCGATCAGCAACCGGCGCCGCTCGGTCCCGTGCAGGTTGGTGCGGACGGTATTTCACTGACGGTCGCCGTCACCGGAGCAATCCCCGTCGGTACGTGCAACGTCACCTATTCGGTTCCGCAGCCGGACGGCAAGGTCGCCACCGGAAGCTTCTCCTTCGACGTTCTGGACCCGTCGAAGGTCGATCCGGGCGACGTCTCGGAGGTCGACCCCACCGATGGTGGCAATCTCGCCTCCGATCCACCCCCGGTGAGTGGACCACTCGGACTCGCCCGACTCATCAGCTACATCGCACTATCCGCGCTGTTCGGCGCCGCCGTTTTCCTCGTCCTGTATTGGCCCGAAGGCATCGAAGACATGCACGTGATGCGATTTCTTCGATTGTCATGGTTGACGGCGATCATCAGCACGTTCTTCGTTGCGGTTCTCGCCACGTCTCTCACCACGGGTAACTCGTTCACTTCTTCGATCCTCCCGACGTCGTGGTTCGAGATGCTCGACTCGGGTAGTGGAGCGGCGATCATCTTCCGCTTCGTTCTCGTCGCCGCATCGGTACGCATCATCAGCCGGCCCGAGCTTCTCCTCGAACCACAGACGCAACTTCTCACCCTCGCCGGTCCGGGTCTGGCCGTGCTTTCGCTCGCCTTCACCCGGTCGGGTGAGGAGTTCTCGGTCGCCGGCACGCTCGCCGGAATGTTCCACGTCACGTCCGTCGCTCTGTGGTTCGGCGGACTGGTGATGCTCGCCCAGGCCGTGCTCGTGGCTCCCGGCGACGAGGACATCGTCCAAGCCCTACGCGGATTCACCAAACACGCTCCGCTCTTCATCACCATCGCCGTGGTATCCGGAATGATCCATCTCTACGTTCTCGACGGCGGCGCGATTCTGACCAGTCGCCATGGCCGTCTGATCGTGCTCAAGTCGATCGGCGTCGCGGCGATGGTCTACCTCGGCATGCTGACGCGTCAGATCGTCGCCGCGCGACTCGCTCGGGCCCGCACGGTGAATGCACGTTTTGCCGCGAGCCTGCGGCGTGCCGTGGCCGCCGAGGCCGGCTTCGGGGTGTTCGTCCTCGCGCTTTCATCGTGGGCGGTGGCGACTCTGCCGAAGAACATCGAACCACCGGGAACCGATCGCACCAAGTACGCGTTCGTCGGCGATCGTTCGGGCGGAGCATTCGACGTGCAGGTGAAGATCACACCGGCCAAAGTCGGTCTCAACGCCGTCCGCATCGATGTGCACTCACCCGAGTCGGGTATCACCGATCTCCAGGTTCAGTTCAACCCACCCACCAACAACACCGCGAGTGTCACCCTCATGGTTCCGCTCGACGGTGAAGGTGCGGCACGTCTGCCGCTCAAGGAAGGAATCCCCTTCGGCATTCCCGGACTCTGGACGATCATCGTGAGTGCCAACGGCCCCGACGGCCCGCTGCCCTCGGTCACCTACACCGTGTCGGTGATGAGCAACGACGGTGAAGACGTCGCCGTCCCCTCCACTCAGGTCCCGGCGGCGGCCACCGGAAACTCGGTGGTCACCGTGCCGATGACCGCGCTCGTACCGGTCGGCGGTTCGACGACCGCGGTTCCCAATGCAGCCCCCGCTCAACAGGGAATTCAGCCGGTCACTGCGGCAACTCCTTCCACTCAGGGCTAGGTCCGCCTCACCCCGTCGGGAGTAGCGTCTCCCACGTGACCAGCGGAAACCCCATGCACGACAAGCTCGAGGACCTGCGCGAACGCAAACAACAGGCCCTCCTTGCCGGATCCCCCCGTGCCATCGAACGTCAGCACGAAAAGGGGAAGATGCTCGCCCGCGAGCGCATCGACTACTTGCTCGATCCGGGTTCGTTCCAAGAACTCGACATGCTCGCCCGTCACCGCGCCCACGCCGCCGGTCTCGAAGAGCGGCCGTTCACCGATGGTGTCATCACCGGCTGGGGAACCATCGACGGGCGCAAGGTGTTCGTCTTCTCGCAGGACTTCACGGTCTTTGGCGGTGCACTCGGCGAAGTGTTCGCGGAAAAGATCCACAAACTGATGGACCTCGCGCTCAAAGTCGGAGCGCCCGTGATCGGTCTGAACGACGGCGCCGGCGCCCGCATTCAAGAAGGTGTCGTCTCACTCGCGAGCTACGGCGGCATCTTCTATCGCAACGTGCTGTCGAGCGGAGTCATCCCGCAGATCTCGGTCATCCTCGGCCCGTGCGCCGGCGGCGCGGTGTATTCACCAGCCATGACCGACTTCATCTTCATGGTGCGCGAGTCGAGCCACATGTTCATCACCGGCCCCGACGTCGTGAAGACCGTGACCGGAGAAGAAGTCACTCTCGAAGAACTCGGTGGCGCCATGAGTCATGCCAGCAAGTCGGGTGTGGCCACGTTCGTGTCGGCTGACGAGAAGGCGTGTCTCGACGACGTGCGTTTCCTCGTGTCGTTCCTCCCTCAGAACAACATGGAAGAGCCGCCGAGTCTCGACTCCGGTGACGACCCGGAGCGTCTCTGCCCCGAACTCCGCGACATCCTTCCCCCGTCGCCCAACCAGCCCTACGACATGAAGAAGGTCATTGCGTCGGTCGTCGACGACGGTGAGTTCTTCGAGTACTTCCCGTACTGGGCCAAGAGCATCGTGTGTGGTTTCTCGCGCGTGGACGGTCAAACCGTCGGTGTGGTGGGCAACCAGCCGATGGTCCTGGCCGGTGTTCTCGACATCGAGAGCGCGGAGAAAGCAGCTCGATTCGTCCGCACCTGCGATGCATTCAACATCCCACTCCTGACCTTCGTGGACGTGCCCGGTTTCCTGCCCGGTGTCGATCAGGAATATGGCGGCATCATCCGTCATGGCGCGAAGTTGCTCTACGCGTACTGCGAGGCCACCGTGCCGCGCATTCAGATCATCACGCGCAAGGCCTACGGCGGCGCGTACGTGGTGATGGACTCCAAGTCGATCGGCAGCGATCTCGCGTATGCCTGGCCTACCGCCGAGCTCGCGGTGATGGGTCCGAATGGCGCCGTCGAGATCGTGTACCGACGAGAGATCCAACAGGCCGCTGATCCAGTGGCCCGTCGTGCCGAACTCATCACCGAATACACCGAGAAGTACGCCAACCCGTACGCGGCTGCCGAGCGCGGATACATCGACGACGTGATCGACCCCGCCGAAACCCGTCAGAAGGTCATTGCCGGCTTCAAGATGCTCCGCAGCAAGCGCGAAGAACTTCCCCGCCGCAAGCACGGCAACATGCCCCTCTGACCATGCCGAACTCGATCTCTCCGGTTCCGAACGAGGAAGAAGCGGTCGCTATCGCCGCGGCGATCGAGGCTCTCTGGCCACGGCCGGTCGTCATCGAGACCGCCGAAACCGGACGTCGTACCTCGTGGCGTTTCAGCGGACGCTGGTGGTCACCGCCGATCGTTGCCCGACGCAGTCGGCCGTGGTGACGTCAGTTCGCTGACGCTCTTCTCCCCCGCCAGGCCCACCACTCGACTGCGCCAACCGCCAACACGACGAGCACGACAGAGATCACTTCACCCGAGGTGTCGACGACCCTGGCGATTTCGTCACCGAGTCGAGCGACACCATGAGCCGGAGTCGGGACCTTCTTCTCGGTGGCCATCGCCCCGACGAGTCCGAGAACCACGAGCGCCAAACACGCCGAGGCGAGCCGGACGATCCAGCCGGCAAGAGTCGAGGCGTGGAGCAACCGGAAAACCTTGGCCAACTTCAGGATCTTGAGGGCTTTGAGGAACTTCACCGTGCCCAGCACCGGCGCCACACCGACGAGTTCTCGCACCCCCGGTAGATCGAGGAACAGCGGGAACGAGGTAACCGTCACGAAGAGTTCGAATTGGTGACCACGAATCCACGCTCGTCGATCGACGACCGTCAAGACCATGACGACCACCCCGAGTGCGAAGACCGCCCATACCAACCAGCCGAGGGCGACTCCCCAATCGTGAGCCGACCCTTTCGATGCGTGCAAGTAGACACCTGGTATCGAGAGCAGAGCAGCGGCAAGAACCGACCACTCGAGGCCGACGGCGATCTTGGGCGACAGTCGGTCGGTTGCGGCCACGTTCCCGAAGGTAATGCAACGACTGCGCACTACCGTTGGCGTGATGGAGGAACCCGTCGAGCCGAGGCCCACGAGGTTGCCGACCGATGAGTGACCACGTCCTATCGGCGGCCTGGCGCGCTGCACAAGTACCGCCCTTCCACGCCATGGCGATGTCCGCACGGGCTACCGAGTGGGCCCGCCTCGGACACGATGTCCACTATCTCCAGGTCGGCCAACCGAGCACCGGTGCACCACTTGGCGCGCGACGAGCGGTGATCGAAGCACTCGAGCGCGGAGATGGTCTCGGTTACACGAACGCACCCGGGCTCCCGACTCTGGCCGAGCGCATCGCACGCCACTATCACGAGACGTACGCAGCGTCGGTTGCTACCGATCGGATCATGATCGTTGGTGGTGCCTCCGCCGGATTCACCTTGGCCTTTCTCGCCGCATTCGACCCCGGTGATCGGGTGGCGATCGTCGAGCCCGGTTATCCGTGCTATCGCAACACACTCATCGCGCTCGGAGTCACCCCGGTTCCGATCGAGGTGGGCCCGGAGACGCGGTGGGCTCCGACCGTCGACATGCTCGAAGCCGCCGGGCAACTCGACGGACTCGTCGTCGCCTCGCCGTCGAATCCGACCGGCACATCACTCGACGCCGCATCGATTCGATCTCTCGTCGATTACTGCGATCGTCGAGGCATCCAGATCGTCGCCGACGAGATCTACCACGGCATCACATACGACGAACCAGCAACCTCGTTCACCGAGTACGCGACTCGAGCCATCGTCATCAATTCGTTCTCGAAGTACTTCTCCATGACGGGCTGGCGTCTCGGGTGGATGGTGGTGCCCGACCACCTTCACGATGCCGTCGAACGACTCCAACAGAACCTCTACATCTGCGCGCCCCACATCAGCCAGATCGCTGGTCTGGCTGCCTTCGACTGTCGGCCCGAGCTCGACGCTCACGTGCAGCGATACGCCGCCAATCGCCAGATTCTCATCGCTGGTCTGCAGGCGGCGGGGATCGATCGCTTCGCCGATGCCGACGGCGCGTTCTACGTGTACGCGGACGTCTCGCATCTCACCGCCGACTCGATGGAACTCTGTGGTCGATGGCTCGAAGAGATCGACGTGGCAACCACGCCGGGGCTCGACTTCGACACCCGTCGAGGCCGATCCTTCGTTCGGTTCTCCTACGCCGGAGACCAACAGCGCATCGTCAGCGCTTGTGAATTGCTGGCAGGCTGGAAACCGTGACCGACCATCACGGCCCACTTCACGATCTACGCGTCGTCGACATCTCGACGGTGATCGCCGGCCCGAACTGCGCTCGCTATCTCGCGGACTTCGGAGCCGACGTCATCAAAATCGAGCGACCCGACACCGGCGACAGCTTGCGCAACATGGCATGGAAGGACCC